>CAZNIX010000117.1:3039-11150 GCA_964573125.1 uncultured Thermoanaerobaculia bacterium | reverse complement strand
CGACTCCGTCGAGATCTTCCGGCGGCCGAGCAGCCCGCGCTACTTCTTCACCACCGACTACCAGGTCCGGCGGGGCGTCGCGGCCGTCCGCGCCCTCGGGCGCATGCCCGCCGGGCGGACGGTGTTGGTCGAGGAGGCGCCCTCCTTCCCGCCGCTGCCGAACCCCGGCGGCGATCCGCCGGTCGTGGTCGAGGATTTCCGGCGCAACCGCTATCGCCTGAGCCTCGAGGCGCCGCGGTCCGGGTTGGTTTACGCCGCCGAGAGCTCCCTGCCCGGCTGGACCGCGCGCGTCAACGGCCGCGCCGTGCCGATCCTGGCCGCCAACTTCGCGTTCCGCGCCGTCGAGGTCCCGGCGGGACGGGTCGAAATCGAGCTCTCCTACTGGCCGCCCGGACTGACCGTGGGGCTGGTGGTCTCGGCGGCGGCGTGGGCGGTGCTGGCGGCGTGGCTCGTGCTCGGCCGTGGCTCTCGGCGCCCGGTGGCCCTCGCTAACGATGCACCTGCCGGCGAGTCGAGGTGACGGCTGCTGGTAGAGTCGGCGGCGGGACGCGCCGGGCAGGTCGTCCCGGCATCGAGTCACCGCCGGCCGCCGGAATCCCGCTCGCAAAGTCCATCCCGATGCACGTCGGCGTCGTCGCCTACGAGTTGGAGGGGCAGAGCACCGGCGTCGGCCGCTATCTGGCCGGCCTGCTCGCCGGCGTGGCGGAGATCGCGCCGCCGTGGCGGTGGACGCTCTACTTCCACGGCGCGCGGTTCGAGCACGAGCTGTTCGGCCACGCCGCGTTCGAGCCGGTGTTCGCGGGCCGCGCCGGGCGGGCGCCGGTCTGGGAGCAGCTCGCGCTGCCGGCGCGGCTCGCGCGCGACGGCGTCGACCTGGTGTTCTCGCCGTCCTACAGCCTGCCACCGGTCTCCGTGCCCGGGGTGGTGACGATCCACGACCTCTCGTTCGAGTTCCGCGGCGGGGAGTTCGGCTTCCGCGAGCGCTGGCGGCGGCGCCTGCTCGCCCGCCGCGCCTGCCGCCGGGCGGCGCGGGTGCTCGCGGTCGCGCCGGCGATCCGCGACCAGCTCGCCGAGCGCTACCGGCTCGATCCGGCGCGGGTCGGCGTGGTTCCGAACGCGGTCGATCCGGTCTTCAAGCGGTACGGGGCGGCGGCGGCCGGGGCGGCGGACTCACCCGGGCCGCTGCCGCCGGGGGTGACGCCGCCGTACCTGCTCTTCCTCGGCACGCTGCTCGACCGCCGCAACGTCCCGCTCCTGCTCGAGGTCTTCGCCCGCCTGCGCTGTCGCGCCGAAGGCGCGCTCGATGACCGTCGCGCCGAAGGCGCGCCCGATGACCGTCGCGCCGAAGGCGCGCCCGATGGGCTCCGCCCGGACCTCTCGTTGGTGCTCGCCGGTGCCGATCGGCTGCGCCGGCGCGGTGGGCTCGGCGCCTGGCTCGCCGAGGCCGGCGAAGGGGTGACCCACCTCGGCTACGTCCCCGAGGCGGCGGTGGCGCCGCTCTACCGCGGCGCCGAGCTGTCGTTCTACCTCTCCGAGTACGAGGGCTTCGGCCTGCCGCCGCTCGAGTCGCTGGCCGCCGGCACGCCGGCGGTGGTCGGGCCGGGGCTGGCGCTCGACGACCTGTGGCCCGGCTATCCCTACCGCTGCGCCGCGCTCGGGGTCGACGAGGTGACGCGGGTGGCTGCAGCCGCGCTGGCGGATCCCGCCGCCCGCCGCCGCGTGGCGGCGGAGGGGGTGGCGCGGATGGCGGAGCTGACCTGGCGGCGCTCCGCGGAGCTTTTCCTCGCCGAGCTGGAGAGGGCGCTGCCGTGAGGCTGTCCGCGGTCGTCGTCCACTACGGCGACGCTCCCGACCTCGAGCGCTGCCTGGCGAGCCTCGTGCCGCAGCCGGGCGGGGAGCTGGAGGTGGTTCTGGTCGAGAGCCCCTCGGAGGTGCCGCTGCCGGCGTGGCTGGGGGAGCGCTACCCGCACGTGCGCGTGCTCCGCCTGGAGGAGAACGCCGGCTTCGGCGCCGCGGTCAACCGCGGCGTCGCCGCCACCCGCGGCGAGGCGGTGCTCGTGCTCAACAACGACGCCTGGCTCGCCCCCGGCTGCCTGGAAGCGCTCGCCGCCCGGCTCGCGCGCGAGCCGCGCCTGGCCTGGGTCGCCCCGCGGCTGTTCTATCCGGACGGCCGGCCGCACATGGTGTGGGCGCCCGATCCGGGGATCTGGGGCGAGGGTCTCCAGCGGCTGCGCAACCTGCTCGAACGCGGGCATGAACGCCACGACGGGTGGCTCCTCCGCCTGCTCGCCCGCCTCGGTGGTCCCGGCTGGTACACCGGCGCCTGCATGCTGCTGCGCCGCGAGGCCTTCGAGCGGGTCGGCGGCTTCGATCCCGGCTTCTTCCTCTATTTCGAGGACGTCGATCTCTGCCGGCGGCTGCGCCGCGCCGGCCGGGAGCTCGCGATGGAGCCCGCGGCCCGCGCCTTCCACGCCTCTGCCGGCGGCGCGCGCGGCGGCCGGGTGGCGGTCGAGTACCGCCGCAGCCAGCTCCGCTACTACCGCAAGCACCGCCCGGCCTGGGAGCAGGCGGTCCTGAGGCGCTATCTGCTCGCGAAGTACCGCTGGTTTCGCGAGCCCTCGGCGGTGACCCGGGAGGTCGTCGCGCTGCTCGAAGGGTGAGGGCCTCGGGCCGGGTGCCGCGGGGGCCTGTGATAAAGTCGCGCCGCCATCGCCGCAGCTTCCGCGGACTCCCCGGCGCTGCTCGGACGCGGAGACTCGGACCCTTGGCGCGGCGGGCACGAGACGGAATCGCCCCCTTGCCGAGCCCGGTGCCTGAACTCGTCGTCACAGTGATCCTGCTGCTCGCCGCCGGCCTCGGCCTCGCGGCGGCGCGCCGGCTCCGGGGCGCCTACCGCCGGCTGCGCGACGAGGCGCGGAATGTCCACCACCGGCTCGCCGAGCAGCGCCAGGTGGTCGACGCGCTGGACATGCTCCTGCCGCTGCGCCAGGCCGCGTGGGAGGTCGAGCAGGCGCGCGAGCGGGAACGGCTGAGCGCTCCGCTCGCCGCCCGCCTGCTCGAGCACCTGCGCCGGCTCGGCGACGAGATCGCCGCCCTCGGCCGGCCCTATTGATCCGACCCATCCGCCGTTCGCCGCCACTCACCCGTCCCACCCACCGAGGCCAGCCGCCAAGCCGTGCGCATCGGGATCGACATCAGCAAGGGTCTGGGCGGCCTCGACGGCATCGGGCGCTACATCCGGGGACTGGCCGAGGGCCTGATCGAGGCCGGCGCGGTGGACGAGGTCGTCGGCTATCCCCTGTTCGAGCCGGTCCCCGAGGGACGGTTCGCCGAGGTCTTCCCCGACGCCCCCGCGAGCTTCCGGCTCGCCGCCACGCGGGCGCCGGAGCAGGGCGAGGTCGACCTCTTCCACGCCACCAGCCACTGCGTCCCGCTGCGTTGGGAGGGCGCGCTGGTCTTCACGCTCCACGACCTGACCTTCCTCAGCCACCCCCACCTCCACACCCTCGGCAACCGCCTGCACTGCCTGACCGGCGTGGCGCGGGCGGCGTGCCGCGGCGCCCGCTTCGTCGCGGTCTCGGAGAGCACCCGGCGGGAGTGCGAGCGGCAGCTCGCGCTCCCCGCCGAGCGCGTGGACGTGGTGCCCAACGCCGCCGACCGCCGCTTCATGCCGCTCGACCCCGAGGAGGCGCGCGCGCACGTCGAGCGGCGCTTCGGGCTCGACGCGCCCTACGTGCTCGCGGTGGGCACGCTCGAGCCGCGCAAGAACCTCGGCGCGCTGATCGCCGCGTTCGCCGGCCTGCCCGAGGGGCTCCGGCGCCGCCACCGGCTGGCGATCGCCGGCGGCGGCGGCTGGCTCGGGGTCGATCCCGCGGCCGCCGCGGCGCGCGCCGGAATCGGGGAGAGGACGTCGGTGCTCGGGCCGATCGCCGACGACGACCTGCCGGACCTCTACGCCGGCGCCGAGGTCTTCGTCTACCCCTCGCTGTGGGAGGGGTTCGGCCTGCCCGCGCTCGAGGCCCTGGCGTGCGGCGCGCCAGCGATCGTCTCGGCGACCTCGTCGCTCCCCGAGGTGGTCGGCGAGGCGGCGGTGCTGGTCGACCCGCACGACGCCGGCGCGCTCGGTGCGGCCCTCGAGCGGGTGCTCGCCGACGCCGATCTGCGCGCCCGCCTGCGCGCCGCCGGACCACGCCAGGCGGCGCGTTTCTCCTGGCGCCGGACGGCCGAGGAGACCGCGGCCGTCTACCGCCGCCGCCTCGCCGAGGGCGATCCGCGATGAGCCCCCTCGCCGCGTGCACGATCGTCTCCAAGAACTACCTGCCGTTCGCCCGAGTGCTCGCGCGCTCGCTTCGCGAGCACCACCCCGGGTCGCGCTTCTGGGTCCTGCTCGCCGACCGCGTCGAGGGTCGCTTCGACCCCGCGGCCGAGCCGTTCGCCCTGCTTACGGCCGAGGAGCTGGGCATCCCGGACTTCCCGGCCTTCGCCTTCCAGTACGACCTGCTCGAGATCAACACCGCGGTCAAGCCGTTCCTGCTCGAGCGCCTGTTCGCCCGCGAGGGGGTCGAGCGGCTGGTCTACCTCGACCCCGACATCCGGCTGTTCTCGCCGCTGGTCGAGGTCGAATCGGCGCTCGCGCGGCACGCGATCGTGCTCACCCCCCACCTGACCGCCCCGATCGACGACGACCTCCACCCGGGCGAGACGACGATCCTCCAGGCCGGGGTCTACAACCTCGGCTTCCTCGGCCTCGCCGCCGGCGACCTCACCCGCCGCTTCCTCGCCTGGTGGAAGGAGCGCACCGCCGAGCGCTGCGTGATCGACTTCCACCGCGGCCTGTTCGTCGACCAGCGCTGGGTCGATCTCGTGCCCGGGCTGTTCCCGGACGTCGAGATCCTGACCGACCCGGGCTACAACGTCGCCTACTGGAACCTGCACGGGCGGGAGGTCCGGCTCGGCGAGCCGCCCTCGGTCAACGGACGGCCGCTGGCGTTCTTCCACTTCAGCGGCATCCAGCTCGAAGACCTCGGCCGCATCTCCAAGCACCAGTTCCGCTTCACCCTCGACGACCTGCCCGCGGTGCGCGAGCTGTTCATCGACTACCGCGAGCGCTTGCTCGCCGAGGGCTACGCCGCCGCCCGCGACTGGCCGTACGCGTTCGCGCGCTTCGACAATGGGGTGCGCATCCCCGACGCCGCGCGCGCCCTGTTCCGCTCGCTGGGCCCGGCGCGCGGGCGCTTCGGCGACCCCTTCGCGACCGCCGGCGAGGGGTCGTTCTTCGCCTGGCTCTCCGCGCCCGCGCGCCGGGCGGCGGCGGGCGAGCCCCACCTCTCGCGCCTGCTCGACCACCTCTCCCGCTTCCGCGACGACCTGGTGCGGGAGTTCCCCGACGCCCACGGCCGCGACCTCGCGCGCTTCGCCCGCTGGTTGGTCGACGAGGGCGCGCGCGAGCACGGCCTCGATCCGGTGTTCCTCGAGCCGGTCGCGGCTCTCGCCGCGGCGCCGGTCTCGCCGCGCGTACGGGCCGCCGCGCGCACCCGGCGCTGGGCCCTGCGCCTCGACGCGCATCCGGCGGTCGGCAGGCTGAAGTTCCGCCTCAAGCGCCTGCTCGGCGCCGAGCGCGCACGCGCCTTGAAGCGCCGCCTGCCCGGCCTCGCCGGGCCGCCGCCGGCGGGCGGCGCCGAGCCGGTGACCCCGGTCGGTGAGCTGGCGATCACGCGCTTCGGGGTCAACGTCCAGGGCTACGCGCGGACCGAGAGCGGCATCGGCGAGGGGGTGCGCGGCGTCCTGCGCGCGCTCGGCGAGGCCGGCGTCCCGTACTCGCTGCACAACCTCGAGCTCGGCGTCCGCTCGCGCATGGATGACCGGAGCTTCGAGGCCTTCGAGGGCGGCGACGAGTTCGACGTCAACGTCGTCTTCGTCAACGCCGACCAGGTGCCCGAGATCTGCCGCCACCTCGGCCGCGAGCGGCTGCGGCGCAAGTACAACGTCGGCTGCTGGTCGTGGGAGCTGGAGGAGTTCCCGCCCGAGTGGCGCGGCTCGTTCGGCTACTTCCACGAGATCTGGACCCCGAGCACGTTCTGCCTGGAGTCGATCGCCGCGGTGTCGCCGGTGCCGGTGCGCCGCTTGCCGCACGCGGTCGAGTTCGAGGCCCCGGCCGAGCTGTCGCGGGCCGACCTCGGCCTGCCCGCCGAGCCGTACCTCTTCGTCTTCGCGTTCGACTTCCTGAGCTTCACCGAGCGCAAGAACCCGCTCGGGCTGGTGCGCGCGTTCAAGCGCGCGTTCGCGCCCGCCGACGGCGCCGCCCTGGTGCTCAAGACCGTCAACTCGGAGTTCGACCCCGAGGGGCTCGCGCGGCTCGCGCGCGAGGCGGAGGGGCACCCGGTGGTCTTCCTCGACCGCTACCTGACGCGCCGTGAAACCCACGGCCTGCTCGCGCTCGCCGACTGCTGCGTCTCGCTGCACCGCTCGGAGGGCTTCGGGCTGACCCTCGCCGAGGCGATGGTCCTCGGCAAGCCGGTGATCGCCACAGCCTACTCGGGCAACATGGACTTCATGACCCCCGGCAACAGCTTCCCGGTGCGCTACCGGCTGGTGCCGATCGAGCGCGACCACGGCCCCTACCGTGCCGGCTGGCGGTGGGCGGAGCCGGACGAGGAGCACGCCGCCGAGCAGATGCGCGCCGTGTTCGCCGACCGCGAGCTGGCCCGTCGGGTCGGCGAGCGGGCGCGCGAGGACGTCCACCGGGAGCTGTCGAACACGGCGATCGGGCACATCCTCCTCCGCCGCCTCAAGCGAATCATCGAGCAGGTTAACGGGTCCGCCTGCGCAGGTGACGGTAATCCTGTGAGATAGTATTGATCCCAGGGCTGCAAGGCCGACGCAATCACGCGTTACGGCCTGCTCCGTACCTGCAGCTCAAGAAGAGGGTGAACGATGCCAAGATCTCTGTCCTGTTCGGCCTTTCTCACGGCCGCCTGCTGCCTCGTTTTCGCTCCTCGCTGTGAGGCTGCCTGCCTCACTTCGGGCGACGTCGCGAAGATCATTAGTGCCCTTCAGCAGACGGGAACGGCCGAGCTTTGCCAGGGAGCCGTCTTCTCCGCGACGCAGCCGATTCGAATCACGCAGAACGGTCGTCGGATCTTCACCGCTGGATTCCCCACGAACGATAGCCTCAAGGCGACGATCAGAGTGCCTGCCGGAATGACCTACAACGAGCCGGTCATCCAGGCCTACAGTGCTCGCAGCGTCGAGATTCGCAACATCATTATCGATGGCAACCGGGCTCAGAACCCATATACCTACAGCCGTGCCCTGGTGGCGATCTCCGGGAACAGCTCACTTTTAGACCGCGTGCGAGCTGTCAACACCTCGGGCCTAGCGGCGGTCGCGGCTGCGGACAACCCTAGTTGCAGCGGGCTACGTATCACAAACAACTTTGTGGGTCATAACGGTCTCCACGGCACCCTCAACCAGTGGGCGAATGGCATCGACTTACGATGCAATAACGCCTACGTGGCATTCAACGAGATCCGTGATGCGACGGACGGGGCGATCTCATTCTACGGTGGCACCAATACAGTCATCGAGTACAACTGGGTAGCCAACAGCGGTCGCTCGGCGTACAGCGGCATTATCGCGGCCAACCTGTTCGCTGGGGACTTCACTGGCTCGGTCGTCCGCAACAACCTCATCGAGAACTGCTGCGGCCAACACCTTCATGTCGCGCTTTCCATCGGCACTCATCTCTGGTGCGACGACGCCAATCCTCTCGGTGACTGCCAGACCAGCTCCGGTGTTTCCTTCCTCAACAATTCGGGATCGGGAACGTATGGGTTTGGCATTGTGGTCGAGGGCATGTTCAACGCGACGGTACAGAACAACAATCTGATCATGACCCAGTGGGCATCTCAGAACTGCTACGTGCCGGACGGCAACTGGTACGTGATCAACCCGAACCACTCCTCCGGGAGCTTTCAACCGGGCTACAAGACGAGGAAGCTCCATTGGCCGTGCCTTGGTCCGCAGATCTGACGCTATGGAGATAGCCGGCCGTTGCGTGCATGCAGAGACACCGCCCCGGTCGCTCCCCGCGGGTCCAGCCGGGGCCGCCC
>CAZNIX010000117.1:0-3029 GCA_964573125.1 uncultured Thermoanaerobaculia bacterium | reverse complement strand
CCGCCCAGAGGTCAAGGAGCGATCACCGAGACCGTGTCCACGTAGAGCTGCTGCCCGTCGCTGCGAAGGATCCTGAAGTCAGAAGAGGCATTCTGCCGGTTCGCGAAGTACGCGTTGGTGAGTTGCCAGGTGTAGATCTTCCAGCTATTCGTCCCCGTCATCTGCACTTGGGTGCCGTTGGTGTAGGCCCCAGCCGTGCTGTCGTACTCCAGGCGGATGAACCCCACGGCATTGTCGTAGTAGGTCACCTGAACGTCGACGGTCGGCCGGCTGCCGGCGAACGCGAAGCTGTCATCGACGCGCAGGTAGACGTACTTGTCACCCGGTGGAACGCTGCTCCGCCGGCAGTTGCGGCCGCCCTGCGTCACCGCAACGGTGTCGCCGTCGATGGGCTCCGGCGATGGCCGCCGTAGTCCGTTGATGACGTCGGTGGTCCCGAGATCGACCGAGACCGTGGGAGGCGGCGCGGTCTGCACCACGATCGTCTTGACCAACGGCTGCCCGAACCAGGCGACGGATTCCCTCACCATCTGGAACTGTACCTGGTAGGTACCCGGTGTCTGCGGCGCCTGAAGCGAGAAGGTGAAGGTCTTCGGCCGACCGCGGAAGATGCCGCCGTAGCGCGGAATCTCGTCCTGCGCGTCGCTGAGCCACACGCGCGATGGCGAGAACGGAGTCCCGAACCCGGTCGGCTCACGGATGCCGAGCTTGTAATCCTTGCTGGCTGTCCACTCGTCCCAACCCTCGTTGCGGACCACGATCGTGACGTTGAAGGGCTGACCGGCGGCGACGGTCGACGGTACGCTCGACCAGATGAACTTGGCATCGCGTTCGGGTCTGGCGGTGAACTCTCGCGCCCGCGCAGCGGTGCGGTCGATGTACTCCCGCGGATTGTTTGTGCTCGACCACGTGTCGGTATGGATGCCCTGGTTGTAGCCCTGAGGCGGCGGCCAAATGAACGGCGGCCCCGGGTCGCCCTCATAGAGCCCGGAGCTCTCGCTGTACTCGTTCCATGACTCGATCACGACATGGTAGATCTTGGGGCTACTGTTCATCGTTGCGATGAGCTGGTTCCAGGCGCCGTTGTAGGAGCTTCCACCGTTCCGCGCCAGGAACACGCCATTGGGAGAGATATTCTCGGTCCAGTAGCCGGGCTTGAGCATCGCTGTTCGCTTACCGTTCCATGTAATCGTGGCGAACTGCTGGTGGATGGAGAACTGGTGGAAGCGCTCGTCCGTCCAGCTCTGCATCTCCGTGTCCCAGTGGGCGGTGTTGATCCAGTAGACGCCGGCGTTGAAGACCGGGTGTGCGGCACCCAACGCGGAGATCAGTCGGCTCTCGACGTCGTTGCGGGTCAACGACGTGGCGTTGAAGACGTGCTGATCCGCGACCAGGTGCCAGTTGTTGATGATGACCCGGCCCGAAATCTGGGCCAGATAGGAATCAGCGTAGAGATCCGTGTTTTCCTGGAAGAACTGGTTGTAGAACCGCTTGTAGTGGTTCACCAGCGTATTCTTGCCGGTCGTGGTGGCGAGGTTGATGCTGGTCACCGGCGCACCCGGGTACACCCAGGTCATGTAGGCATCGAGGAAGATGGCGACCTTCGGCGGGTCGTAGCCCTCGGCGCGGAGCTGGGAGTAGGCGCGGAACAAGTTGATCCTCTGCTGCTCGATTCCCGGCACGTCCATGAGCGCGACGTAGATCACGTCGAGGTTGGCGTCCATCATGTCCTTGAGCTGGCGGTAGAAGAAAGCGACCGAGCCGTCCCAGTTCTGCCGCCCCTCGAGCGGCTCCCAGGCGCCGTCCGCTTGCCAGTCGCCGGGGTCGGTGTTGTCAGGTGTGTACCAGTGAAAGACATGGGCGCCGTTGAAGCGGTCGGTCGAGGTGAAGGTGCGGCCCTGGGAATAGAGGGGGCCCTGCGCCAGTGCCGGACACGCGACGAATACCAATCCGAAGAGAGTGATCAGGGCGTGGCAAGCGCGTCGCCTGCGGTCCGAGCTGGCGGTATGCGTAGGGGCCGGACCAGGACCTGCTTCGACGTGCGTGGCATGGGGTGCGGCAGGAGCGTGCGTGCGTGGGTTGAGGTGAGACACAGATCCTCCGTTGAGCCGCGCATCACGCCTGCTGTCGTACGGCGCGGGTTCCACCCGAACGCGCCGAACAGCCGAGTCGCACATGACCGCTGGTGGGCGCGGCTCTTATCCAAGCAAGAGCGTACGCCTATGTCTGAAAAAAGCAAGTGGCAGCTTGCGGGTCAGTTGGTGTAACATAGGTTTTTAATCCCGAAGAAGGGGGCCTGGAGGCGGTGGGGAGGGTCGGATGACGGCGGCGGGCGAGGACGCGGGCCGAGCGGGCCACGGTGGCCCGCCCGGCTCCCGTCGCCAAGGTCTGAACCTCTAGCGCGCCCGCGATGCCGACCGCGCCGTCGTCGTCGGGTAGGCCGCCGATCTCGCCCGGCGAGGTCAGCGTGGCGGTGGCGGGATCGACTCGGTACATGCCGACCGTGCCGGCACCGGCGTTGACGTTGTAGAGGAAACGCCCGTCGCCGGTCGCTGCCAGATCGACCGGGTGGTCGCCGGTGGTCGCGGTCACGCCGTCGGCGTCGAGCAGCGCCGGTACGCCGTCGTTGCCGACCCGGTAGCCGGAGATCGTGTCGTTGGCGTTGTTGGTCACGTAGGCGTATCCCTCGCGCGACCGTCAAATCGTTGATTTGTCTCGAGATGCGGCTCCGGATCACGAGCCGGAGACGGCGCGCGGAGCCGGCACCCCGTATCTCCAGCCGGTCACCGAGCGCTATCATGCCGGTCGCGGAGAATCGGTTCCCGGGAGCGGTCCGAAGTGGTGGAGATCCGGCATCGCCAGAGCGGCGAGACGCTCGCCGAGGTCGCCGGCCGCGGGCTGGCGGGGGCGGCGCTCGCCCGCGCCGTGCTGCACTACGCCGACCTCGCGGGGGCCGACCTCGCGGGGGCCGACCTCGCCGGCGCCGACCTGTGCCAGAGCGACCTGCGCGGCGCGCGGCTCGCCGGCGC
>CAZNIX010000116.1:10296-11153 GCA_964573125.1 uncultured Thermoanaerobaculia bacterium | reverse complement strand
GACGCCGGCGACGTCACGCCGCCGGCGCTGGAGCTGGCGGAGGTCACCCCCTACGGTAATATCTTCATCGTCCGGGGCAGCACGGAACCGGGCTCGACCGTCGAGATCGCCGGCGAGCCCGCGAGCGTGGCCGCCGACGGCTCGTTCACCAAGACGATCCAGCTCAACCAGGAAGGCTGGAGCTTCATCGAGGTCCGGGCGCGCGACGCCTGGGGCAACCAGGTCGCCCGCCGCCAGCGCGTCTTCGTGGAAGTGCCCTGACCGCGACCCCGCGGGGCCCTCGCCGGAGGACTGCCCGAAAGGAAGCCGATGCTCGCGTCGTTTCTGCGCCACTTTTCCAAGGACCTCGCCATCGACCTCGGGACGGCGAACACGCTGGTGTTCGCGCGCAACCAGGGCATCGTCGTCCGCGAGCCCTCGGTGGTGGTGATCAACAAGCTGACCAACCGCATCGAGGCGGTCGGCGCCGAGGCCAAGGAGATGCTCGGGCGCACCCCGGGCAACATCGAGTCGATCCGGCCGATGAAGGACGGCGTGATCGCCGACTTCGAGGTCACCGAGCGCATGCTCGAGTACTTCATCAAGAAGGCGCACGGGCGGAAGATGTATGTCCACCCGCGGATCGTCATCGGCGTCCCCTCGGAGATCACCCAGGTCGAGAAGCGCGCGGTCAAGGACTCGGCGATGCGCGCCGGCGCCTCCGAGGTCTACCTGGTCGAGCAGGCGATGATGGCGGCGATCGGCGCCGGGCTGCCGATCACCGAGCCTTCGGGCAACATGATCGTCGACATCGGCGGCGGCACCACCGACATCGCGGTGATCTCGCTGTCGGGCATCGTCTACAGCAAGGCGGTGCG
>CAZNIX010000116.1:0-10286 GCA_964573125.1 uncultured Thermoanaerobaculia bacterium | reverse complement strand
CAAGTACAACCTGCTGATCGGCGAGCGCACCGCCGAGCAGATCAAGTGGGAGATCGGCTCGGCGCACCCGCTCAAGGACGAGATCCGGATGGACATCAAGGGGCGCGACCTGGTCGAAGGGGTGCCCAAGACGCTGCCGGTCACCGACGAGGAGATCCGCCAGGCGCTCGCCGAGCCGGTGGCGACGATCGTCGACGCCGTGCGCATGGCGCTCGAGCGCACGCCGCCGGAGCTGTCGGCCGACATCATGGACAAGGGGATCGTGCTCTCGGGCGGCGGCGCGCTCCTGCGCAACCTCGACCAGCGGCTGCGCGAGGAGACCGGCCTGCCGGTGGTGCTCGCCGAGGACCCGCTCGCCTCGGTGGTGCTCGGCACCGGGCGGCTGCTGTCCGACTTCGACCTCCTGCGCAAGGTGTCGATTCGCTGACGTGAGCGAGCGGCGCAGCGCCTGGCTGCTGGTCGCGGTGCTGTTCGCCCAGTTGATCGTGCTGTCGCTGCAGGCGCCGGCCGAGGGGGTCGGCAACAACCTGCTCGAGAGCGCGGTGCTGCGCCTGGTGATGCCGCTCGCGCGCGGCGTGGACGCGGCCGCGGGCGGCGCCTCGGGGCTGGCCGAGCGCTTCGGCCGGCAGCAGCACCTGGTGGCCGAGAACCGAGGCCTGAAGGCCGAGGTCGAGCGGCTGCGGCTGGAAGTGATGCGGCTGTCGCGCTTCGAGTCCGACCTCGAGCGGCTGGCCGAGGCGGTCGGCTACCCGGCGCCGCCGGGCTACACGCTCGCGCCCGCCGACGTCGCCTACGTCGACTACGCCTCCTGGCTGCGCACCCTGGTGCTCTACGCCGGCGACCTGCCGGTCGAGGTCAACCAGCCGGTGGTCGCCTCCTCCGGCCTGGTCGGGCGGGTGATCTCGGCCGCCCCGCCGTGGGCGCGCGTGCAGTTGATCACCGACCGCTCGGCGGCGGTCGGGGCGATGCTCGCGAGCACCCGCCGCCAGGGGGTGGTGCGCAGCGGCCGCGACGGGCTGGTGTTCGACTTCCTGCCGCTCGCGGCGGTGGTCGCGGTCGGCGACCGGGTGGTAACCTCGGGCATCGACGGCATCTACCCGCGCGGCATCCCGGTCGGCACGGTCGCCGCGGTCGCGCCCGGCGACGAGCTGTTCTACGCCGTCCGGCTCGAGCCGGCGATCGATTTCGGGCGGCTCGACCAGGTCTACCTGCTGGCGCGGGCGGCGCTGCCCGCGGCCGACGAGCAGGCGCCGGCGACCCCCGCGGCACCGGAGAAATAGGCCGTGCGCGCCGGCCGCTTCGCCCTCGCGCTCGTCCTCGCGGTCGTCGTCCACGCCGCCGGCGTGCGCCTCCACCCCGGGTTCGCGCAGGCGTTCGACCTCTTCCTGGTGCTGGTCGTCCTCCACGCGCTGGACGGCGACTCGCGCGCCGGCCTGCTCGGGGGCCTCGCCGCCGGCGCGGTCCACGACGCCTTGGCCGGCGGCCTCTTCGGGCTCTTCGGGTTCGCTGATACGATCGTCGGCTACGGGGTCGCCCGGCTGAGCCAGCGGCTGGTCATCGAGCGCCCGAGCGGGGTGCTGCCGGTGGCCGCGGTCGCCGCGGTCGTCCAGCAGGCGCTGGCGGTCGGTCTGGCGGTGGTGCTGCTGCCCGAGCCGGAGCTGCCCGAGCCGGTCTGGCTGGCGGTGCGCGCGGGCACCAGCGGCGTGCTCGGGACGCTGCTGTTCGCGCTCGGCCGCTGGTGGCGGGGCGGCGCCGAGCGCCGGCGCCGGCGCAAGCACGAGCGCATTCAGCTCGGTTGATCTCGACCGCGATGTTCTCGACCACCACCAGCCCGCACAAGGCGGTGCGCGCCCACCGCCAGGAGCTGATCGGGCGGGTGCGCGCGCTGTCGGTGGCCGCGGCCTCGGTGCTCGGCCTGATCGCCGGCGGCTTCTGGTACGTCCAGGTCGTGCGCGGCGGCCACTACGCCGAGCTGGCCGAGAACAACCGCCTGCGCCAGCTCACGGTGCGCGCGCCGCGCGGTCTGGTCTACGACCGCCACGGCTCGACCCTGATCGAGAACGTCCCGAGCTACACCCTGCTGCTCGACCGCTCGCGCAGCGCCGACCTCGAGGCCACTCTGAAGTTCGCCGCCGCGGTCCTCGAGCGGCCGGTCGAGCGGCTGGCCGAAGAAGTCGCGCGGGCGGGCGCGCTCCCCTCGTTCGAGCCGGTGCCGGTGGCGCGCAACCTCACGCTCGCCCAGGTCGCGCGGCTGGCCGCCGCCGGCTGGGAGCACCCGGAGCTGGAGATCGAGGTCAGCCCGCTGCGCTTCTACCGCCACGGGCGGCAGACCGCGCACCTGCTGGGCTACATCGGCGAGGTCGGCGAGGCCGGGCTGGCGGCCGCCGGCGGCCGGCTGCACCCCGGCGACCGGGTGGGCCGGGACGGCGTCGAGCGCACCTACGACGACGCGCTGCGCGGCGTCGACGGCGAGCGGGTGGTGGTGGTCGACAGCCGCGGCCGCACGCTCGAGGAGCACCGGCGGGCGCCGGCGCGGCCGGGCCGGCGGCTCGAGCTGACCCTCGACCTGCCGCTCCAGCAGGCGGCCGAGCGGTTGCTGCGCGAGCGGGTGGGCGCGGTGGTTGCGCTCGACCCGGCCGACGGCGCGGTCAGGGTACTCGTCTCATCCCCCGCCTACGATCCCAACGCGTTCGCCCGCGGCCTCGAGCCCGGCGAGTGGCAGGCGCTGCTCGCCGACGGCGGCGACCCGCTGCAGAACCGGGCGCTCGCCAACGCCTACTCCCCCGGCTCGGTGTTCAAGATCGTGATGGCGACCGCCGGGCTGGCCGAGGGGGTGATCGTCCCCGGCCACCGGGTCTACTGCAACGGCGCGACCACGATCTACGGCCGCAGCTTCGCCTGCGGCCGCCGCGGCGGCCACGGCTGGGTCGACCTCCGCCAGGCGCTCGAGCGCTCGTGCAACGTCTACTTCTACCACCTCGGCCAGACGCTCGGCATCGAGCGCATCGCGCGCTGGGCGCACGCCTACGGCCTCGGCGAGCCGACCGGCATCGACCTCGCGGGCGAGCGGCCGGGCCTGGTGCCCGATCCCGCGTGGAGCCGCACCGAGCGCGGCCACCCCTGGTATCCCGGCGAGACGATCTCGGTGGCGATCGGCCAGGGGCCGCTCCTGGTCACCCCGATCCAGCTCGCGCGGATGACCGCGGCGGTCGCCAACGGCGGCCGGCTGGTCACCCCGCACATGGTCGCGGACCCGGACGCGCCCGCCCCCGTCCGCCGGTTGCCGCTCGCGCCGGGCCTGCTCGCACTGGTGCGTGACGGGCTGACCGCGGTGGTCAACGACGCTCAGGGCACCGCCTACTGGAGCGCCCACAGCGACCTGGTGACGATCGCCGGCAAGACCGGCACCGTCCAGGTGGTCGGGCGCGAAGGCCTCGACGGCCGCGCGCGCCCGGAGGCGCTCCAGAACCACGCCTGGTTCGTCTCCTTCGCCCCCGCCGGCGCTCCCGAGCTGGTAGTGGTCGCGTTCGTCGAGCACGGCGGCAGCGGCTCCGGCGGCGCCGCCCCGATCGCCCGCGCCCTCTATGAAGAGTACTTCGCGCGCCATCCTGATCCCGCCGTCGCTGGTTGAGGAGCGGCGGCCGCTCTCCGGGCTCTCGCGCCTCGACTGGGGGCTGCTCGCCGCCACCCTCGCGCTCGCCGCGATCGGCCTCGCGACCGTGCACAGCGCGAGCGCGGAGCTGCCGATCGACTACCTGCCGCGCCAGGCGCTGTGGGTGGCGGCCGGGCTGGCGCTGATGGCGCTGCTCGTCGCGGTCGACTACCACACCCTGATCGAGATGTCGCTCGTGGTCTACCTCGGCGCGCTCGCGCTCTTGGTGCTGGTGCTGTTCTTCGGCGTCGGGCCGGGCGGGAGCTGGCTCGGGATCGCGGGCTTCCGCCTCGGCCAGCCGGCGGAGCTGGCCAAGCTCGGCACCGTGCTCGTGCTCGCGCGCTATCTCGCGACCGCCGACCGGCGCTTCCTGACCCCGTTCCAGCTCGCCGCCGCGATCGCGCTCGCGGCGCTGCCGGCGGCGCTGATCGTCGCCCAGCCCGACCTCGGCAGCGCCGCGATGTTCGCGCCGCTCGCCGGCGGCATGCTGCTGGTGGCCGGCCTGCGCCTGCGCTACCTCGCGCTCGCGCTCGCCGCCTGCCTGGCGCTCGGCGCCGCGACCTGGACGTTCGCGATGAAGCCCTACCAGCGCCAGCGGGTGATCACCTTCCTCGCCCCCGAGAGCGACCCGCTGGGCGCCGGCTACCAGGTGCGCCAGAGCAAGATCGCCGTCGGCTCCGGTGAGCTGACCGGCAAGGGCTACATGCAGGGCACCCAGAGCCAGCTCCGCTTCCTGCCCGCCCGCCACACCGATTTCGTGTTCGCGGTGCTCGCCGAGGAGTGGGGGTTCCTCGGCGCCGCCGCGGTGCTCGGCCTCTACGCCGCCTGGGTCCTCTCGGCGTTGAAGATCGCGATGCGCGCGCGCGACCGCCAGGGGATCCTGCTCGTCGTCGGCCTGGTGTCGGTCGTCAGCCTCCACGTCGCCTACAACACGGCGATGGTGGTCGGCTTCGTGCCGATCACCGGCATCCCGCTGCCGTTTCTCTCCTACGGCGGCTCCTTCACCCTGATGAACTTCGCCGCCGCCGGTCTGATCCTGAGCGTGGACCTGCGGCGGTACGTGAACCGGTAGGGAGACCCGTCGATGACCATCCACGCCCCCGCGAGACTTGGGCCGCTGCTCCTGACGGCACTGGTCGCGGCCTTCGGAGCCGGTGCCGCGGACGACCAGGTGCGCCCCTCGCGGCCCCGTGCGCGTGACCTCGGCATCCCGTTCGACGGCGAGCCCGGGCCGCTGAATGCGATCACCGACGTGCCCGGCGTGCTGGTCGGGCACGCGACGGTCGTCGCGGGCGAGGGCGCGCGCGCGGTGCGCACCGGGGTCACCGCGATCAAGGCCAACGCCGGCATCCGGCCCGTCTTCGCCGCCGTTCACAGCCACAACGGCGACGGCGAGATGACCGGCAGCCACTTCGTCGCCGAGAAGGGGTTCCTGATCTCGCCGGTGCTGATCACCAACACGCTGAGCGTCGGCACGGTGCACGAGGCGGTCGTCCGCTGGTCGCTCGCGCGGCCGGGGATCGAGCCGGTCGCGCTGCCGGTGGTCGCCGAGACCTGGGACGGCGACCTCAACGACATCTACGGCCTCCACGTCACGGCGCGCCACGTCTTCGCCGCGCTCGACGGCGCCGCCGGCGGCCCGGTCGCCGAGGGCAACGTCGGCGGCGGCACGGGCATGATCTGCCACGGCTTCAAGGGCGGCATCGGCACCGCCTCGCGGGCGCTGCCGGCGGCCGCCGGCGGCTACACGGTGGGCGTTCTGGTCCAGGCCAACTACGGCTCCCGCGGCGAGCTGCGCATCGCCGGCATCCCGGTCGGCCGCGAGCTCGAGGGCTACGAGCCCGAGATCCACGAGGCCGCGGGCGCACCCGCCTACCCGCCGGCGGGCGACGGCTCGATCATCGTCGTGGTCGCCACCGACGCGCCGCTCCTGCCCCACCAGCTCCAGCGGGTCCTGCGCCGGGTGCCGATGGGGTTGGCGCGCGTCGGCAGCTACGCCTCGACCTGGTCCGGCGACATCTTCCTCGCGTTTTCGACCGCCGAGGCGCGGAACCTCTCCGCGATCGAGGCCGAGGCGCGCTACCTGCGCGACCCGCGGCTCGACGCCGTCTTCCTCGCCACCGTCCAGGCGGTCGAGGAGGCGATCGTCAACGCCCTGGTCGCCGCCGAGACGATGACCGGCGTCCACGGCTCGACCGTCCACGCCCTCCCCCACGACCCGGTGCGCGCGATCCTCCGCCGGCACGGACGGCTGATCGAGGAGTGACCGAGTGACCCCGGCTCACGGCCGGCGCCGGGTCGACTCCGCCGCGCGCAGGCCGAGCCGCAGCGCCGCCGCGGCGAGGTCGACCCATCCCGCCCGGGAGCGGGCCTGGGGGCCGGCGGCGGGAGACTCCGGCTCGGCCGCCCCCTCGAACCACTCGCAGCCGACGAAGTACCAGAGGGTCCGCTCCTGGTACTGCCGGAGGTTGCGCATCGCGGCGCGGTGCAGGCCGACGAGGGTCGCCGCCACCGCGAGCGATGGGAGGACGACCGCCACGCCGTAGTCGGTCCACACCGACCAGCGGACCGCGATCCAGGTGAAGAGCGCGACGTAGGCGAGGGTGGAGAGGGCGAGGGCGACCACCGAGTTGACCTGGAACTCGTACCACGCGAAGTAGCTCTCCCGCAGGTAGGTCCACTTGTCGAGGTCGATCCTCGGCAGCAGGAACCCCGGCAGGTAGACCGGCGGCGGCTTGGCGGCGGAGTCGCCCAGGATCTCGCGAAACGCCTCCCGCGCCTCCGCCTCGAGCCGCCGGCGCAGCCGCTGATAGGCGGGGTCGAGGCGGGCTTCGATCCGTCGCCAGCAGACGCGGTGGTAGGCGGACCAGTGCAGGGTGTTGAGAAAGAAGCCGAGGATCAGCGCCAGCGGCAGGACGGCGCCGAGCACGGCCACGTCGATGCGGGGATCGGTGATCTTCTCGAGCAGCAGGGAATGGCTGAGAAAGAAATCCCACAGCGGCGTGCCGGGGTCGGGGCGCGGCAGGAGATGGCGACGGAGCGCGACATAGTCGACGAAGGCGCAGACGATCCCCGTGGCCATCAGGCCGGGGATGAAAGTCTTGATGATCTTGCCGAACGAGAACGCGTTGAGCGGGTTCACCGTCGCCTAGCCGAGCGCGGCCAGCCTGCCGGCGTCCGCCGCGACCGGCGCCGGACGGGCCTCGCCGATGAAGCGGTGGAGCTTGTCGATCGACTTCTTGCCCGGGAACTCGCTCACCCCGGTGTTGACGTCGACGCCGAACGGGCGCACCGCTTCGATCCCCGCCGCGACGTTGTCCGGGTCGAGACCGCCGGCGAGGATCACCGGCACTTGGACGCGGTCGCGGATGGCGCGGCTGCGGCGCCAGTCGTGGGTCAGGCCGGTGCCGCCGATCCGGTGACGGGTCTTCGAGTCGAGCACCAGGGCGTCGACGACGTCCGCCGCCGCGAGGGCGAGATCGAGCCCGTCGTCGTCCATCGGATGGACCGCCTTGACGACCTTCAGGTGCGGCAGCTCGGCGCGGAGCGCGGGGATCTCGGTCACCGGGTAGGGGCCGTGGAGCTGCACCGCGTGGGGCCCGATCGCACGGCAGAGCGCGACCACCTCGTCGACCCGCACGCGATGGGTCACCAGGACCGGGGTGACGAACGGCGGCAGGGCGGCGATCAGCTCGCGGGCCCGCTCCGGCGACAGCTCGTCCGCCGCGCGATAGTCGAGGCCGACGAGGAAGCCGAGGGCGTCCGCGCCCGCCGCGATCGCGGCCCCGGCGTCGCCGGGGTTGGTGATGCCGCAGATCTTGACCCGGGTGACGGCGGTCATTGAAGGATCGTAGCACGCCGCCCCCGGGCGGACGACCGCGGCGCCGGTCCCGGCGCCTGCACTGCGCCGGCGAGGACACCAGCCGCTACAATCCCTGCGCCCGCTCGGCCCTCATCCGGCGGCAGACCACCGAACCCACCGCGACCATGTCCCACCAGATGCTCGTCGAGTCCGACCCCCACCAGACCCGGGTCGCGGTGCTCGAGGACGACCAGTTGACCGAGATCTTCGTCGAGCGCCACCGCAGCCGCGGGCTGGTCGGCAACGTCTACAAGGGGCGGGTGAGCCGGGTGTTGCCCGGGATGCAGGCCGCGTTCGTCGACATCGGGCTCGAGCGCGACGCCTTCCTCTATGTCTCCGACGTCGTCGACCAGGTCGACGCGGTCGAGGACCTCGAGTTCCCGCGCGCCGAGCCCGCCGAGGCCGCGCCGCAGCCGGCCGAGGGCCATCCCGCGATCGACGACCTGCTCAAGCCGGGCCAGGAGATCATCGTCCAGGTGGCCAAGGACCCGCTGCCCGGCAAGGGGGCGCGGATCTCGACCCACGTCACGCTCCCCGGCCGCTATCTCGTCTTGCTGCCGACGGTCCGCCACGTCGGGGTGTCGCGGCGGATCGACGACGAGGCCGAGCGCGCGCGCCTGGTGGCGCTCGCCGGCGAGCTGCCGGCGCCGTCCGGGGGGCTGATCGTGCGCACCGCCGGCGAGGGCAAGGGCCGCGCGGAGTTCGCGGCCGACCTCGAGGTGCTCGAGGGGCTGTGGTCCGAGATCCGCCAGCGCGCCGCCCGCGCCGCGGCGCCCGCGCTCCTCCACCGCGACTACGACCTCGCCCTGCGCGTCGCGCGCGACGTGGTCACGCCCGAGTTCTCGGTGCTCTGGGTCGACGGCGAGGAGACCTACGAGCGGCTGGTCGAGTTCCTGGCCCGGGTGCAGCCGGCGCTGGTCGGCCGGCTCAAGCTCTACCGCGGCGACGAGCCGCTGTTCGAGCGCTTCGGCATCGAGCAGCAGATCGAGGCCGCGCTGCGCAGCAAGGTGTGGCTCAAGTCGGGCGGCTACATCGTGATCAACCCGACCGAGGCGCTGGTCGCGATCGACGTCAACACCGGCCGCTTCGTCGGCCAGGTCAACCTCGAGCAGACCGTGCTCCAGACCAACCTCGAGGCGGTGCGCGAGATCGTGCGCCAGATCCGCCTGCGCGACCTCGGCGGCATCCTGGTCATCGACCTGATCGACATGACCGTGCCGGAGCACCGCGACCAGGTCTTCGCCCGCCTCGAGGAGGAGCTGAAGAAGGACCGCGCCAAGAACAAGGTGCTGTCGATCTCCGAGTTCGGCCTGGTCGAGATCACCCGCAAGAGGAGCCGCGCCAACCTCGAGCGCCTGCTCACCCAGCCCTGCCCGCACTGCGGCGGCGCCGGCCGCATCCAGGCGGTGACCACGATCTGCTTGAAGCTCCGGCGCGAGGTGCTGCGCCGCGCCGGCCGCGGCCTGCCCGCGGAACTGCTGGTGCGCGTCCACCCGGACGTCGCGGCCGCGCTCCAGGGCGAGGAGCGCGCGGTGCTCGACGAGCTGGAGCAGGCGCTCGGCAAGCCCCTCCTGCTCCAGAGCGACCCCGGCCTCCACCCCGAGCGCTTCGACGTCACGGAGGTGTAGCCGGTGACCCCTCCCCCGAGTCCGCGCTCCGCGCGCCCGCCCACCCCTACTGCCTGGGACCTGCCGCGCGCCCGTGCCGGCGGGTTGCCGTAGTGGAGGAGGTCGAGCGCTTCGCCTGCGGCGGCCTGCGCGGCGAGGTGGCGGCGCGCTGGCGCCCGGCCGACCTCGCGGCCGAGCTGGCGCGGCTGACCGACCCCGGCGCCGCGCTCGAGACCCTGCACTGGGGCCGCAACTACATCTACCGCGCCCGGCTGGCGACGCCCGAGGGACCGCTCGAGGTCGCGGTCAAGCAGTTCCGCCACGACCGCCGGCGCGAGCGCATCCGCCGGCGGCTCGGCCGCGGCAAGGCGGCGAAGAGCTGGGCCGCGGCGCGGGCGATGGCGGCGGCCGGGATGCCGACGCCGGAGCCGGTGCTGCTCGCCGACTCCGAGCGCCCGGACGGTCCCTCGTTCTTCGTCACCCGCCACCTCGAGGGGACGTTCGAGGCGCGCTACCTCCTGCGCGCCCTCGCCGCCGGCCGCGCCGCCGAGGAGTTCCCGGCGGTCGATCCCGGCCTCTTCCTCGACGCCCTCGGCGGCGCGCTCCGCCGCCTCCACGACGCCGGCTTCTGGCACCGCGACGTCTCCTCCGGCAACGTCCTGGTGCGCGCGGCCGGCCCCGGCCGGCCGCCCGAGCTGTGGCTCGTCGACCTCAACCGCGCGCGCCGGGTGCGCCGGCTCGGCGTCGTCCGGCGCAGCCGCGACCTCTGCCGGCTGATGGTCTTCCGCCGCGAGGACCGCGAGCGGCTCCTCACCGCCTACTGGGGGGGGCCGCCGGGCTGGTTCCGGCGCGGCCTCCATCGCCTCTTCGCGGGCGGCTTCCTGCTCAAAAACGACCTCAAGCGGCGCGTGCGCGGCGCGCTCGACGGCGTGCGGCGCTGGCTCTCCGACCTGGTGCTGCCGCGCAAGCCCCACCCCCACATCCCGCCGCCGCCGGCGGGCGCGGCCGGCCGCGAACGGGTGGTGTGGGACCCGCTCTCCGACCAGCCGCACCACCACGCCGGCAAGCTCGAAAAGCTCCGCCTGCGCCTCGCCGACGCCCCCCGCCACGCCGCGGCGATGGCCGCCGCGGCCGCCGCGGCGCCGCGCATCCGCCGGCGCTTCCG
>CAZNIX010000115.1:0-11255 GCA_964573125.1 uncultured Thermoanaerobaculia bacterium | reverse complement strand
CCGGGCCGCGGGCTGCGCGGCGGGCGGCCGGAACGCGGCGAGGGCGTCGGCGACGCCCTGGGCGACGTCCGGGTGCTCGAGGGAGGCCTGCCACCACGCCCGGCACGCCGGGCAGTCGCGCAGCGCGCTCTCGGCGCGCCCGGTCTCGGCGTCCGCCAGCCGGCCCTGGGCCAGGGCCGGGACGAGATCGCCGTGAGTCGGGCAGGGCAGGGTTCGCATGGTTGTCGCTCCCAGTGACAAGGACGCACCGGCCCGCCGCCGGTAACACGCTACTCCCGCCGCCGGTCACCCGCGGGGGTCGGCGCGCAGCACCGCGAGCCGCTGGCGCAGGCGCTTGCGCGCCCGGCTGAGGCGCATCTTGAGCGCCCCCGCGCTGGTGCCGGCGCGGCGCGACAGCTCCTCGACCGGCACGCCTTCGGCGGAGGCGACGAGCAGCTCGACCACCGGCCGCTCGACCTCGCCCAGCGCCTCGAGCATCAGGCGCAGCTCGCTGCTGCGGGTCGCGTCGCGATGGGGATCGGCGTCGCCGGCGAGCGCCAGCGCGTGCTCGAGCGGCTCGGCGGGCCGGGCCGCGAGCCGGCGCAGGTGGTCGCGCGCGACGTTGGCGGTGATCCGGCGCAGCCAGCCGCCGAAGGCCTGCGGATCGCGCAGCTCGGGCAGCCGCCGCCACACCCGGAGCGCGACCTCCTGGCCGAGGTCGAACGCGGTGTCGCGCGAGCGCACGCCGCACGCGACCAGCGTCGAGGCGATGGTCGCTTGCTGGGACTCGAGCAGCCGGCGGAAGGCGTCCTCGTCGCCGCGCCGCGCGCGCCGCGCCAGGACGGCGACGCGGTCCCAGCCCAGGATCTCGGACATCGGCTCTCCGGCGGTCAAGATACCACGCGGGCGCGCGGCGGCGGGCGGTTTCAGGCGCTCAGCGGAGGTCAGCGGAGATAGCCGAGGGCGCGCAGTTGGCGCACCGTCTCGGGATCGGGGGGCGAGGCCTCGCCGTTCTCGATCCGCGCCGCGGCCACCCACCGCTCCCAGGCGTCGAGCCGGCCGCGCAGGCGCGCGATCGCGTCGGGCTCGGCGGCGGACGCGAGGTCGTCCAGCTCGTGGGGGTCGGCGGGGAACTCGTACAGCTCCGCGCGCTCCGGGCGGTCGCGGGAGATCAGCAGCCGGCGGTTCCCCTCGGCGACGAAGCGCTCGCGGCCGAAGTAGGGGGATTCGCCGAACGCCCGGCCGCCGCGCGCCGCCGGCCGGCCGTCGATCAGCGGCAGCAGGCTCGCGCCGTGGGCGGTCGCGGGCGCCGGCAGCCCGGCCAGCTCGAGCAGGGTGGGCATCACGTCGACCGCCTCGACGATGGTCGGGATCGTGCCCGTCCGCCGCGCGCCGGGGAACCGGATCAAAAGCGGGATGCGGGTGACCGTGGCGTAGAGCTTCTCGTGCAGCACCGAGCCGTGCTCGCCGAACTCCTCGCCGTGGTCGGAGAGGACGACGATCGCCGACCGCTCGTAGATCCCCAGCTCGCGCAGGCCGTCGGCGAAGCGGCCGAACCAGTCGTCGACGTAGCGGATCTCGGCGTCGTAGAGCGCCTTGGCGTACTCGAGGTCGCTCGGCGGCAGCGACTTGGGCTGGTCGGTCCAGACCGAGAGCCGGATCCCCTCCATGACCTCGACCGAGGGCTCGAAGCCGGGCGTCGGCGGCGCCAGGCCGTCGAGGAACAGCTCCCTGTAGCCGGGCTGCGGCGTGTACGGCGTGTGGGTGTCGTAGGTGTGGATCAGGAGCAGGAAGGGCTCGTCGCCGTGCTCGCGCAGCCAGTCGAGCGCGTGCGGGACGCTCGCCGCCAGGCCCTTCCCGCGCAGGTTCTCGTACCGCTCGAAGCCCTGCCCCATGTTGAAGTCGTCGCTCATGTAGCCGCCGTCGACGAAGCCGGCGGTCCGGTAGCCGGCGTCGCGCAGGACCTCGGCGAGGGTCACCGCCGACGCCGGCAGCTCGCCGTCCTCCTTGAGGAAGCCGTGGGCGGTGGGGTAGAGGCTGGTCAGGATCGAGGCCTGCGACGGCGCGGTGTAGGGCGCCTGGGCGAACGCCCACTCGAACCGGACCGCCTCGGCGGCGAACCCGTCGAGCAGCGGACTGGTCGCGCGCGCGTAGCCGTAGCAGCCGAGGTGGTCGGCGCGCAGGGTGTCGATGTCGAAGACGATGATCGACGGCGGCGGCGCCGGCGCGCAGCCGGCGGCGAGCAGCGCGGCGGCGAGCAGTCCGAGCGCGGACCGCGCCGCCCGGCTCATCGGTCGCCGCCCCAGGCGGTCAACGATTCCGCGGTCTCCCAGGCGAGGACGCCCTCGGGATCGAAATCGCGCAGCTCGCGCCGCGCGTCCATCTCGACGGTGTAGGTCAGCCCCGGGTTCTCCTTGCAGATCGCGCAGAAGGGCGCCGCGCCCGGCGGCGTGTCGCCGATCGCCGCCTGGTACGCCGGGCGGTCGGCGAACGCCAGCCGGGAGAGCTGCATGTCCCGGGCGTTGAACGGCGCGGGCTCGGGGTCGGGGAACGACCCGTAGACCCGGTGCTGGTCGTGGACCGGCGGCATGCAGCACGGGTGGATGCGCCCGACGGCGTCGAGGGTCACGCTCTGGTAGAGCCAGCGGCACGTCCCGGACTCCGCCCGGCTCGGCTCGTCGAGCGGTCCCGCGGCGCGGCCGTGCTCGAGCCAGCTCGTGGCGAACCAGCGCTCGACCTCGCGGTCGGCCTCGGCGAACGCCTCGGGGCGGTCGAGCGCCCCGTGCAGGGAGCCGCCGGTGATCTTGTAGCGCCCGGCCTTGGGCGACTGCGCGACCCGCACCGCCGGGTCGTCCCAGTCGACCGCGAACGGGGTGGCGACGTGGATCTCGTCGACCCCGAGGTCGCGGGCGATCTCGATCGCGAGGTCGACCTCGTGCTCGTTGTGCTCGAAGGTCAGGAACTTCCACTCGAGGTAAGGGGTCGGGCTGCCGAGCCGGCGCTTGGCCGCGACCAGGTTGCGCAGGTTCTCGTAGCAGACCTCGATCCGGCCGCGCCGGCGATAGAAGCCGTAGACTTCCTGGGTGGCGCCGTCGAGCGAGGCGTACAGGCAATTCAGCCCCGAGCGCACCAGCGCCTCGGCGTCGATCTTGAGCGACAGGTTGGACGAGATCGCGGTGTGGACGAGGTAGCGCTTGAACTCCCGGATCAGCTCCGGCGTCCGCTTGTTGAGCAGCGGCTCGCCGTAGTTGTAGAGCACGGCGCCCCAGGCGAACGGCGCGTAGAGGCGGACGAACGCGCCGAAGCAGTCGGGGTCGATCAGCCCGCCCGGCCAGTCGATCATCTGCTGGACCACCGGGTTGGCGGAGTGGACGCACCCCGGGCACTGGAGCTGGCAGGTGTTCGAGGGGTCGACCATCAACTGCACGGGCTTCGAGGCGAGCGCGGTGTGGCGGTGGGTGAAGTGGTACTTGCCGACCGCGAGGTTCGCGACCTTGAGCGCGAGGAGCTTGGCGTAGCCGTCGACGCCGTAGGCGCGGCGGAACGCCTCGTAGAGCGCGCGCTGGGCGCGGTCGACGCGGGCGAGGAAGCGCTCCTTCGGCTCGCCGGCGCGGATCGCGTCGTCGAGGCCGGCGAGCACGGCGTCGGGCCCGCCGGCGGCGCCGGCCGGCGGGACGAAGCGCTCGATGAGGGAGGCGACTGGACTGGTCACGGACGACGGCCTCGGCGCCCCGGACAGGCGCGCCGGGCAGGATACGGCCGCGGTCCGCGGGTGTCAAACCGCGGCGGGGCGGCGGCCCTCGCGCCCAGTGTAGGCGGTCGTCAGAACCCGCGGTGATCTGGCTGTAAGCCCGCGTTTCAGTAGCAGCCTCAAGAGAGCGACAGCATGTCGTCGCGCGAGTGCGCGCGAGGGGTGGGAGTGCGCTGGCTGGGTGAGAATCCGCGGCGAGAAACGCGAAGGGCGGTGCCGTCTGCAAGGACCCGCCGCCCCTCGCCCAAACGGCCTGGCGCGAGCGCTCCCGGCGAGCCGATCATCGCCGTTTTGAGTGCGGGAGTCCAGGACGGGAGGCTTTCTGCGCCCGGACTGCCGTCGTTTCGTGTGGGCCTCGGTCGAACCACGGCAGATCCTCCGTGAGGGTCTCCTGCGCGGCGCCGCCGCCGTCGTGCTCTTCCACACCCACCCGAGCGGCGATCCCGCGCCGAGCCGCGAGGACCTCCTGTTTACCCGCCGGATGCCCCACGCCGGCCAGGTCCTCGGCATCCACCTCGTCGACCACCTGGTCGTCGGGTTGACCGGCCGCTGGGTCTCGCTCCGGGAACTCGGCGGCTGCTGAGGTCCGGGCGCGCTCCGGCCGCTCGATGACTATCTCACTCGTTGCAGTTCGTCGCCTCGAAGTACGGCACGTATCGGAGCGGCGGGCCGTCAGGGGTCATGCAGGCGTTATCCGCGGAAACAGACCCCTTATACAGGGCGCAGTCCTTGAGGAAATCGAGCTTCGCATTCCTGTTCGCTTGACACTTGAACGTCTCGATCTCCGCCGCCAACCTCTTCACTTCGTACCGGGTCTCAGCCATCAGCGCCTTGAGGTTGTCGACACCGTCGCTCTGGGAGTTCACGCTACCGATTACGAACGCCGAGAACTGAAGGAAAACGATCACGAGCAGCGTGGCCAATCCAATGACGGAGGCCTCGGGAATGCCGATGATCTTGGGTCGCTCGTGAGCCCGCGTCTCGACTGACTTTCTCTCCGGTTGCCCGCCTCCGTCTGTCTGCCTGCGATCGCCAGGACTAACCTCCGTACGGCCGTCCGGCTCCTTGCGGTCCTCCTCGCCTCCTAATTCCTCCCGCTGCACTGGACACCTCGCGTCAGGGGCGTCTCCCCCGGCTGAATGAACCACGATGTCGGCACGCGCAAGATGCCGGAGGTCTCCTGCACACCGAAGCCGATGACTTCTTTCTTTTCGATGAATAGCACGTCCCGCTCGGTTGGTACCGCGATCAAGAACACAGAAGACGACGGGATCGGCCTCGGTCCCACGACCTCATGAGTTCCGGTGTGGATCGCATACATCTGCCACGGAGCACTCGAGTCCCTGCTCCGCGTCATGATCATCAAGTAGTCACCTTGCCCGTGAATGCTGACCGGAATATCGAGGCCCTCGAGCTCCTGGAACAGAGCCTTCAAACTCTCAATCCCACGACTCTCCGTCTGCAGAACCGGCACGTTCTCGAACTCACTCGTCTTGGGCAACGGGATCCGTCGCAGCCTATCGCCGTCCACAGAGACCTCGTAGAGCTCCGCGTCGTAACCACCTACGATCTTGAGGAAGTACACCGCCGACGCGGTATGTCCCAGGTATCGATGACCGAGCAGGTAATAGCGGTTCTCGGAGAAACTCATCAGCATGTCAATGTCCGACAGAACACCACCGCTCAGATCGATCTCTGCTCCCACTAGCCCGAGCTCAAAAGGTGGGCTGGAGCCTCCCGAAACGCCTTCCGACGTCACCTCCCGAACCGAGCCATATCCTATGATGTGATCCCTGTAGACCGTGAACTGACTGTACAGGCTGCTCAGGCGGAACCTCTCGCCCCTCGCCGGGGCACGGAGATTCACCTCGGCAATCGCCTCTAGGTCGCCGTTGAAGACGACAGCAGGACCGCTTACGAGCTGTAACACGAAGCCATGTTCGCTCGAGCCCTCCAGGGACACGGGGAGGAAGGGCGCTGATCGATCAAGTCGAGGGTCGCCCAACTCACCAATGAGCTTGCCCGACGAGCTGTACCGCAGCAGTCGATTGGCGACAGGATCGACGATGATCAGCTCCTGGAGGTTCGCTACGTAGGTGACGGACGTTACCCACGTTGGGCTGCTCTCGAGTGGTCTGAAGGAACAGGCTGCGTCCGCCGCTTGCGCGGCTGCCGAACCCTGGGCAAATGCTTCGCCGGCGCCCCAGAGCGGAATCGTCACGCCGATCAAGCTTACTGCTACCGACCGGAAAAAGCTTAGTAGCATGATGTAAGCCCCCTTGTCGTGGATTTCGCTCACGGACAGACGCTGTTGCCATCGACACAGTTGCCGCTTGCGTCGACATCCAATTTGGAGGTGAGGCTCGGATCGCTCGGGACGTGCGCCCCTGCTGGCGCGCAGTACAGCGACCGGTACACCAGAGCGTCATGCACCCCTGGGCCGCTGACCTCCGGCAAGCACCCTTCGGAAAAGGCCTCCGCCACTGACAGCGCGAGCATGATCACACCGCAACCTACCAGCCCTATCTTCTTTCCTCGCGACAAAGTAGAGCCCTCCCTGTTCATCAAAGATCAGACCACTTGTCCTTCTTACAGCCTCGGTTGTCGAGGCTCCCTGCACCGCGTCGACCCCAGTTCCCTACCGCTTGCTGCGGTCGCCTTGCGGCGTGGTATCGGCGCGCGCCGCGGGTTCCCGGCCAGAACCCGCACCCAGAGTCCGGACATCGTGAGTCAGGCGTTGGACCAGCGGGGGGCAGCCCGAGGACAACTCCGCTGCCTGCGCCGGACGCCCTGTCCAACCTCGGCCGCGAGCTCGCGGCCGCATTGAGACCGAAGGCGATCGCCAATCCGTCCCGATTCAACCCAATGCGGGCTGTATCCTGATCGCTCCACCGCGTCGCCCTGCCCTGGAAGCTGACCTCGGCCAGAGCAACGCGGTTGTCGTCGCCCGTGACCTCGTTCTCGGCGCACCGAATCCCGAGGGGCAACCGTCGTCCGCCGACCACCCCGCCCCGCCGGTCCGATCCCTGACCGCGGTCGTCGCTGGGGATCAGGGTGTCGGCGCCGTTGCCGAAGGCGGCCACAATGCTGCCGGCGTTGCCGGCGCCGTTGATGACGATGTAGGTGATGACCCCGTGGATGCACACCACAGACGTGTTGCAGGTTGCCCATCTAGGGCCGGTGTCGCTGGACACCGACCAGAAGCTCACGCCGCCGCCGTCAGCGTTCTCGCCGTCACCGTCCCCGCCGTCGTCGCGACCGCTCTCGGACTTCGCAACGTCGACGCTCCCGCCATCGGCCGCCTGCACCGCTGCGGCCGCATCCGGCCCTCGTGCGTGAGCCTCACCAGCTGTCTGCCTGTGCACGTTCGCCATCGGGTGACCGAGGACTACCTTGCGCTCGGTCCCAGCGGCGCGCGAAAGGGCCATCCGGTTACTCCCGCAGGTGGTCTAGGAACGACGCTAGGTTACCGCCCTTGGTTAAGTGTCGCCGCAGTCTAGCAACACAGAGCAAAAAGTCAAGCGGTGAAGCAGCCCCGGCCGTCGAGCAAGATCCAGGGGGCGGATCGAGTTCGGCGAGAGACGCTCCCGACTCGCCCCAATCCACCCGGTCCGACTCTACGTTTGAGCACCATAACTCATTCCTTTCGTGTCGCAAACACCTTGACTCGTGACATCGCCATCTCTATGAGATCCTCCTTGCCCGCGCGGATCTGCGGCACCGCCCACGCCACCCCACACCGAGTGACTGGTCGCTGCCAGGTTGGGAGACACGGTCCCGCCCGGATTGTTGATGCCCAGCTCCACCGACTCGTCGGCGCTGGCCCCTGAACCGGTGGCAGTGGTCAGCGACCGGGCGAGGGGGCCGGATGCGGCCACCGTGGAGAGGAAGGGCGAGGAGCCGATCGACCGCGATCGCGAGCCGTCGGAGCGGGTTCCGGCAGGATGTTGGATGGACCCTGAGGAGGCGGAGCTGAGCGACCGGAGGTGGCGCGAACGGCCGGGCCCCCGGCTTCGGTCGCAACGGTCCGCAGCAGATCGGATGAGGGAGGTGGTGCGCGGCGTGGAGCCGGGTCGGCGCCGGCGTCAGCGAGCAACACCGCCTGGCGGGCGAGGTTGCCGACCGTCGGGTCGTTGTCGACCGCTGTGCCGGGGCTTAGCCGGCCGCGGGCGGGCGAACCGCCGCTTGCCGACCTTGAGCGAGTGTTCAGTCCTCCTCGACGTCTTCCGCCGCCACCAGGCGCAGCCCCAGCGCCTGGCCGGCGCGAGCGAGCGCCGTCGGGCCGGCGGCCTCGAGCAGCAGGGCCAGCGACGCCGGCGACCGAAGCAGAGTCTCGAGGGTGTCGAGCGCCGGAGCCAGTTCGGCGAGGGAGATGCCGAGCCCTCCGACCTCCATTCCCTGGCGCAGCAACGGGTACGCGGTCGGCGGCTCGTCGCGCTCGCGGAGGCACCTCAGCGCCTCGTCCGTAAACACCTGCACCGGCGGCCGGCGCGGCTGCGCAGCTCAGGCGCCTGGTTGCGGGTGTCGGTTCATGGCTCTGATCCAAGGGCTCTGCTCTCCCGAGATGGCTTGGCGATGACCGGTCCACCCGCGACGCCGCGGGTGGGATCGAGTCCTCCAACTCCTGCACCCTCACTCACTCTCAGCTCCGCCGCCTTCTCCCCCGCAATAGCCAGGAGATTGCGCTCCCCGGCTTCCTCACTCGAAAGCCCTCGACGAACTCGGCCACCGCCCGAAGCGCCTCGCAGGCAGCGAGGATCACCCCTCCGGCCTCCCCCGGCCCCAGGCGCTGTCCCGGCCTGCTCCAGCCCGCCCCGTAGACGGGGGCCACACCCTCTCCGACCGGGCCGAACAAGGTCAACACCTCCGGGTCCTCGACGAACAGCGCTCGCGGCTCCCACTCACCGCTCGAATCCCCAGCTCTTCGCCACCACAGGATCAGCCGGCCTGGAGCCCCCTGGCTCCCGTCCGGCCCTTCGGTCCCGACCTCCGTCCGGGCCTCGACCGCAGATTCGATTCCCTCCCCGAGCTCGCCATGGCCGCCGGCGCGACGCTCCTGCTCGACGACCTGCCGGCGCTGCGGCCGGCGGCGCTACGCGCGCTGGCCGAGGCGCCCGACGGCGCGCCCGTCTCCGCCGGTCCGATCAGGAGCAGGTTGTGCCCGCCCGCTGCCGCCACCTCGAGCGCGCACTTGGCCGCCTCCTGGCCGCAGACCTCGGCCAGGTCGGTCACCACCCGCCCCGCTCCCGCAGGCTCACCTACGTCCCGCCGGCGCCCACCACGAGGTGATCGACCAGGTGGATGCCCACGACTTCCCCGACGCGCGCCATCCGGCGAGTGAAGAGCAGATCCTCACGCGACGGCGCCGGGTCGCCGCTGGGATGAGTGTGGAATAGCACCACCGCAGCCGCACCGCTGAGCAGCCCCTCGCGCAGCACGGCCCGCGGCTCGACCGCGGTCCGGTGGATCGTCCCCCGGAACAGCTCCCGCTCGGCGAGGAGGCGGTGGCGCGCGCAGACGTAGAGCGCGCCGAGCACCTCCTGGCGGCGGACCGTTTACACCCCTTGACGCGGGTTGAGAATGCCAGCAGTACCGGAGGACGCGCGGAAACTACGGCCCACCGCCGGGGGCGGTCGGCTCGCGCAGGACCAGCCGTTCGCCGGCCCCGGCGGTCGCCCGGCTGGTCCGCCCCGAGGGCCAGACGACCTCGAGCTCGGCCGCGGTCGCCGCGCCGAGCCCGAAGTGGAGCGGGAGGACGCCGGTCGAGAACCGCCCGTTGCTCGAGGTCCGCTCGACGAGCAGGCGCCGGCCGCCGAAGGTGGCGAGCACCGAGGCGCCGATCGCCGCCGGGTTGCCGGCGCCGCCTTCGAGGTCGACCTCGATCCAGTTGCCGCGCGGCGCCGTCTCGTTGCGCCACAGCGCGTACGGCCCGTCGTTGCCGAGCGGCGGGCCGTCGCCGTTGGTCACGAACAGGTCGATTCCGCCGTCGCGGTCGACGTCGAGCGCGGTGACGGTGGCGCCCCGCCCCTGAGCGGCGCCGGCGATCCCGGCCGGGCCGGAGGCGTCGAGGAAGGTGCCGTCGCCCCGGTTGAGGTAGAGCGCGTCGGGCTGCTGGCCGAACGCAAACCCGCCGTTGACGACGAAGAGATCGAGGTCGCCGTCGTTGTCGGCGTCGAAGAAGAGGGCGTCGCGGCCGCTCCCCGGATCGCCGGCGCCGGCCTCCGCGGTCGCGTCGCGAAACCGGCCGCCGTCGTTCTCGAGCAGGAGGTTCGGCGTCCGCGGCGGCGGGCGCCGCAGCTCCGCGGGCACCTCGACGAGCGCGCACGGGCCGCCCTCGCCGCGGACGATCCCCGACGCCCCCTGCACCCTCCGCCCGTCGCCGGCGAGCACGACCGCGTACTCGTCCGGCGCGGAGCGCCAGAGGTGGAGGCCGAGGTCGGCCGGGCCGTCCGCACCCTCGGCCGGCGCCCCGTCGAGCGCCGGGTCGCTCCGGCCGACGCGCCACGGGATCGAGCGCGGATGCGCGCGCCGCGCGCCGAGGTGGACCGACCGCGGCGGGCGGTTGAATCCGATCAGCACGTCGGCCGAAAAGTCGCCCGCGCAGCGGAAGCGGAACGGCGGCGTCCGGCCCGGCTCGTTGACCACCAGCCGGAAGCCGAAACCGCCCGCGAGCGGCACCACCGCGGGCGGGACGGGGTGGCCGCGGACGAAGTAGAGGTCGAGGTCGCCGTCGTTGTCGTAGTCGCCGGCCGCGACCGCGTGGACGGTGTGGCGGCCGGGCGGGATCCCCAGCTCGGCGGTGACGTCGACCAGCGCGCCGCCCGCCCCCGGGCGGAAGGCGCGGCCGGAGTCCGCGCCGCCGCCGTAGCCGATCAGGGTCGGCGTGCGCGCGCGGTCGAGATGGACGGCGGTCAGGCACTCGGCCGCGATCCGGGCGACGCCGAGCTCCTCGCCGGTGTCGGCCCAGCCGCCGTCCGCGGTCGCGCGCGCGAGCCGGCTCCACCGCCCCGCCTCGACCAGGTTGACCACCGCGACCTCGAGCCGGCCGTCGCGGTCGAGGTCGACGGCGACCAGACAGCGCCCGCGGCCGGCGGGATCGCGGAGCGCCTCCGGCACCTCGCGCTGGCGGGCCAGCGACCCGCCGCCGAGGTTGCGGTAGACCTGGTTGTCGCCGGCGCCGAACCCGCGCCGGGCGCCGATCGCGACCAGCAGGTCGAGCCGGCCGTCGCCGTCGAGGTCGATCCAGGACAGGCCGTGGGTGTCCTCGGGGACGAGGCCGGCCGCCGCCGAGACGTCCTCGAACCGCCCCTCGCGGTTGCGGAACAGCCGGGTGGCGCCGTGGGTGCTGACAGCGAGGTCGGGCCAGCCGTCGCGGTCGAAATCGGCGGCCGCGGCGGCGAAGGAGGGTCCGGCGCCGGCGAGGCCGGTCGCGGCGGCCTGGTCGCTGAACCGGAGCGCGGCGATCGCGCCCGCGTCGCGCGCCGGGTCGCCCTGGCCGCAACCGGCCGCCGCGAGCAGCGCCGGC
>CAZNIX010000114.1:0-11327 GCA_964573125.1 uncultured Thermoanaerobaculia bacterium | reverse complement strand
GGCGAGGGGGGCGACCGCGATGCCGACGCCGGCGAGGCCGCCGCCGGCGCCGAGCCCAACGCCGGCGTCGAACCCGCCGCCGCCGATCCTCCCTCGCGTCCCGACGCCGGCGAGGCCCCCGCGCGTTGACGTGCCGCAGTGCGGCATGAGAGGCTCCGAGGCGTGAGCGACGACCGCACGGCCGCCGATCCCTCCGCCCCGCCCGCCGCCGCCCCGAGCGCCGCCGGCGCCGAAACGGCGCGCTACTTCGTCCCCGGCCCGTCGTGGGTGCGCGCGGAGGTGCTGCAGGCGATGACCGCGCCGCCGCTGCCCCATCGCGGCGCCGAGTTCAAGGCGCGCTACGCCCGGGTCGCCGGACGCCTGCCCGCGCTCTTCCGCACCGCCGGCGACGTCATGGTCGCGAGCGGCAGCGGCACCCTGGCGATGCAGGCGGCGGTGGCGTCGACCGTCCAACGCGACGTCCTCCACCTGACCAACGGCGCGTTCTCGGAGCGCTGGTACGCGATCGGCCAGGCGCTGGGCAAGCAAGCCGACCGGGTCTCGGCGCCGTGGGGCGAGCCGGTCGATCCCGACCTCGTGCGCCGGGCGCTGCGGCGCAAGCGCTACGAGGCGGTGACCGTCGCCCACAGCGAGACCTCGACCGGCGTGCTCAACCCGGTGGCCGAGATCGCCCGCGCGGTGCGCGAGGAGAGCGACGCGCTGGTGCTCGTCGACGCGGTCTCCTCGCTCGGCGGCGCGCCGGTCGAGACCGACGCCTGGGACCTCGACCTGGTGCTCACCTCGAGCCAGAAGGCGCTCGCGCTGCCGCCCGGCATCGCGCTCGTCACCCTCGCCCAGCGCGCCGCCGAGCGCGCCGGAGCGGTCTCGGCGCGCGGCTGGTACACCGATCTCCTGCGCTACCGCGACGAGCACCGCGGCGGGACGACGATCACCACCCCGTGCGAGCCGGTCTTCTTCGCGCTCGAGCTGCAGCTCGAGGCGATCGCGGCCGAGGGGGTCGAGGCGCGCTGGGAGCGCCACCGGCGGATGGCCGAGCGCACCCGGGAGTGGGCCGCCGCGCGCGGCCTCGCCTGCGCCGCCGCCGCCGGCTTCCGCTCGCCGACCGTGACCTGCCTGCGGCCGCCGGCCGGCGTCGCCGCCCCCGAGCTGGTGCGCCGCGCCAAGTCCCGCGGCTTCGTCCTCGGCGGCGGCTACGGCGAGTGGAAGGAGACGACGTTCCGCATCGGCCACATGGGCGACGTCGGCCCGGCCGACCTCGAGGCGCTGCTCGCGGCGCTCGACGACGCGCTCGCCGAGGAGAGCTGACCGCCGCCGTGCACCGCATCCTGATCGCCGACTCGCTCGACGACTCCGGCCTCGCGATCTTCCGCGCCGCCGGCGCCGATCTCCACCTGCTCGCCGCCGAGGAGCGCCCGCGCCTGGCCGAGCTGCTCGGCGATTTCGACGCCCTGGTCGTGCGCAGCGCGACCAAGGTCACCGCGCCGCTGCTCGCCGCCGGCGCCCGGCTGCGGGTGGTCGGCCGCGCCGGCATCGGGGTCGACAACGTCGACGTCAAGGCCGCGACCGAGCGCGGCATCCTGGTGGTCAACGCCCCGACCGCGAACGCGCTCTCGGCCACCGAGCACACGTTCGCGCTGCTGCTCGCGCTCGCGCGCAACGTGCCCGCTGCCGACGCCTCGCTCCGCCGCGGCGAGTGGGAGCGCACCAAGTTCCTCGGCGTCGAGCTCCAGGGCAAGACCCTGGGGGTGATCGGCTTCGGGCGCATCGGCCAGCGGGTGGCGGCGCGCGCGCGCGCGTTCGAGATGGCGGTGGTCGCGCACGACCCGTTCCTCGACGCCGCGGCCGCGCGCCGGCTCGGCGTCGAGCTGCTGCCGCTCGGCGAGCTCCTCGCGCGCGCCGACGCCGTCACCCTCCACGTCCCGCTCACCGAGCAGACGCGGGGGCTGCTCGCCGCCGGGGAGCTGGCGGCGATGAAGCCGGGCGCGCTGCTCGTCAACTGCGCGCGCGGCGGCGTGGTCGACGAGGCGGCGCTCGCCGCGGCGCTCGACTCGGGCCCGCTCGCCGGCGCCGCGCTCGACGTCTTCGCGCAGGAGCCGCCGGCCGAGTTCACGCTCATGCGCCACCCCAAGGTGGTGGCGACGCCGCACATCGGCGCACAGACCCGCGAGGCGCAGGAGCGGATCGCGACCGAGACCGCGCGCATGGTGCTCGCCGCGCTGGACGGCTCGCTGGCGGTGACCGCGGTCAACCTGCCGTTCGCCGCCACCGGCACCCGCGGCGAGCCCTACCTCGCGCTCGGCGAGCAGCTCGGCCGGCTCGCCGGCGGGCTCCTCGGCGGCGGCCTGGCCAGGGTCAAGGTCGACCTCTGGGGGATCGAGGAGGGGCTGCGGCGGCCGATCGCGGTGGCGGCGCTCAAGGGGGCGCTCGCTCCCGCGCTCGCCGGCGCGATCAACTATGTCAACGCCGAGCGGATCGCCGCCGGTCGCGGGGTCAAGACCGAGCAGGTGGTGCACGGCGAGTCGGCCGACTACCCGCACCTGGTCGGGGTGCGCGCCGAGGGCGCCGCCGGCAGCTTCGAGCTGGCCGGCTTCCTGTTCGGCGAGCGCGAGCCGCGGGTGGCGCTGTTCGACGGTTTCCCGCTCGAGTTCCGGCCCGCAGGGCGGCTGCTCGTGCTGCGCAACCTCGACGTCCCCGGCGTCGTCGGCCGGCTGGGCACGATCCTCGGCGAGGCCGGCGTCAACATCGCGGACATCCACCTCGCGCGCCGCGACGGCGGCCCGGAGGCGGTCGCGGTGCTGCGCGTCGAGGGTGAGGTCGCCGAGGCGACGCTCGAGCGCATCCGCGCGCTCGACGCGGTGCGCAGCGCGCGGGTGGTCGACCTCGAGGGGTCGTAGCCGTCGCGCGATCCCGCCTCGGTCTCGCCGCAAACCGCTACCATCCCGACATATCGCTGGAGGAACCTCCCTTTCCAGCAGATCGTGCGACGAGGAGGACGGCATGGCGCGAGTCGGCGTGGTCTTCGGCGGGCGGAGCGTGGAGCACCGGGTGTCGGTGGTGTCGGCGCGGTCGGTGGCGGCCGGGCTCGCCGAGGCCGGGCACGAGGCGGTCCCGCTCGCGGTGGGGGAGGACGGCGGCTGGGCCGAGCGCGCGGTGGGGGAGCGGGCGCTCGCCGGCAGGCTGGACGCGATCCCGTCCCCCGGCGGGCCGGTGGCGGCGAGCCTGCGCCGGCTGATCGACGACCCGCCGGAGGTCGTCTTCCCGCTCATCCACGGCACCTGGGGCGAGGACGGCACGCTCCAGGGGCTGTGCGAGATGCTCGACCTCCCCTACGCCGGCGCCGGCGTCGCCGCCAGCGCGGTGGCGATGGACAAGCTCCTGTGCAAGCGGGCGCTCGCCGCGGCCGGCCTGCCGGTGGTCGAGTTCGAGGGGGTCTCCCGCGCCGAGTTCGAGGCCGACCGCGCGCCGTTCCTCGCCCGCTGCGCGCGCCTGCCGGCGCCGCTCTTCGTCAAGCCCTCGGTCGGCGGCTCGAGCGTCGGCGTGCGCAAGGTGGGGACCCACGGCGAGCTGGCCGAGGCGGTGCGCTTCGCGCTCCGCTTCGACGACGCCGCGGTCGTCGAGCGCGGGGTCGCCGGCCGGGAGCTGGAGTGCGCGGTCCTCGGCTACCGGCGGCTCGCCGCCTCGGCGGTCGGCGAGATCGTCCCCGGCCGCGAGTTCTACGACTACGAGGACAAGTACCTCTCCGACGGCGCCCAGCTCCTCGCCCCGGCCGAGCTGGACGACGCGACCGCCGCCCGCGCCCGCGCGCTCGCCGTCGACGCCTTCGCCGCGATCGGCGGCACCGGCATGGCGCGCGTCGACCTCTTCCTCGAGCCCGGCGAGGGCGGCGGCCGCCTCTACGTCAACGAGCTGAACACCCTCCCCGGCTTCACCCGCATCTCGATGTACCCCCGCCTGTGGGCCCTCTCCGGCCTCCCCCTCCCCGGCCTCCTCGACCGCCTGGTCGACATCGCCCTCCGCCGCCACCGCGACCGGCACCGGCTCGACGCGGGGATCAAGGAGTGGCTGGCGCGGCTGTGCTCGCCAGACCGTTCCGGTTCAGTGTAGACTCCTGCTAAGCCATTGAGTCGCATATAGATGCATGGCAATGCGCCGACCCGTCGGCGGAGCGCGGTCCACTGGAGGAGGGAGCAGAGCCGATGACCACCCCACCGTCGCCCTATGAGTCTTCCCAGGCCCCCACGCCACCGGGTGGATACCCGCCGCCGGCGCGCAGGCCCGGCCCGGTCAAACAGGTTCCGATCGTCGCCGTCCTGATGATCGTGCAAGGGTCTCTGGTAGTTCTGCTCGGGCTGGTGTTCCTGATCTTCGGTCCCCTCGCCCTGGTGGGCGCGTTGGATCAGAGCGGCTCCCAGCCGCCGCCCGCGGCGATGGGAGTGGTGTTCATTCTCCTGGCGCTGTTTCTCTTCGCCAGCGGTGGCCTCTCGATCTTCGCCGGCGTCAGGAACCGCAAGTACCGGGGCCGGTCGCTCGGTCTGGTGGCGGTGGGCGTGGGCACATTCGCGAGCATCACCTGCTACTGCGCGCCGACCGCGCTGGGCCTGCTGATCTACGGCTTGGTCGTCTATCTGAACAGCGACGTGCGGTACGCGTTCGAGCTGGGAGAGCGGGGAGCGACAGCCGACGAGATCGTGCGCACGATTCACGGCTGACGGGCGCTCGTCGCCGGTCGCACGACCTCTTCCTCGAGCCCGGCGGCGCCGGCGGCGGCCGTCTCTTCGTCAACGAGCTGAACACCCTCCCCTTCTTCTGCGGCCCGGCGAGGCCGCCGCCAGCAGTGGTGTTTCTCTGATTTTCCGATTATCATCCCTCCATGAGCACGAGCACGCCCGTCTCGGCCACCGAGGCCGCCCGTCGGTTCTCCGACCTGCTCAACCGTGTTCGCTACCGAGGGGAGAAGTTCGTCATCGTCCGCAACGGCGAGGAGGTGGCCGAACTGTCGGCGGTCCCGGCTCGTCCCGGCGTAACGATGGCCGAGCTACTCGACCGGCTGATCGCGGTGCGGACCGGTGACCCGGACTTTGCCGACGACCTCGAGCGCATCCAGGCCGAGCAGCCGCTGGTCGGTGAAGGTCCGTGGACCTCCTGATCGACACCAGCGTCCTGATTGCCGTCGAACGCTCGGGGTCGCGGCCCGAGTCAGTGGTCGAGAGCGCGGGCGACCGGCGACTCCACTTGGCCGCCATCACCGCGTCCGAGCTGCTCCACGGCATCCACCGCGCGGACAGCGCCGTCCGCAGGGACCGGCGAGAGAGGTTCTCCGAAGCGATTCTGACCTCACTGCCGGTCCTCGCTTTTGATCTCGAGACAGCGCGTGTCCACGCCCGGCTCTGGGCCGATCTGACGCGGCGCGGCCAGCCGATCGGTGCCCATGACCTCCAGATCGCTGCCACCGCCCTGTTTCACGGCCTGAGCTTGGCGACTACCAACGAGCGGGAATTCCGCAGGATCGCCGGTCTTGAGTTGGAGATCTGGAAGTGACCGAGCGAACGCAGGGGATCCGACACTTACGGGAGTAGGCCTGGCGGCGATACTGGTACCCGGTCGGCACCGAGGTTTATTTACATCGACGGCCAAGCGGCGAGTTGCTCTCACCCGGCGATGGGCGAGGTCCGCTTTGCCGGTCGTGCCTCTTCCTCACCCCACCACCACCTCCAACCGCTCCACCCGCCAGAACCCCCGCGGCAGCCGGTTGCCGCGCTGCGCCCGCTTGCCGTGGAAGGGCTCGAGCTCCGCGGGGCCGAAGTTGCGGTACTGCTTGCCGGCGTGGACGCGCAGGGTCGCGCCGGGCGGGAGCGCCACGACCGCGGCGACGACCTCGTCGCCGAGGCGCTTCTTGGGCACGTTGATGATCTTGTTCCCCTTGCCGCGCGCCAGCTCGGGCAGCTCGGCGGCGGGGAAGACCAGCAGGTGGCCGGCGGTGGTGGCGGCGGCGAGGAGGTCCTTCGCCGGGTCGGCGACCGGCGCCGGGGGGAGCGGGCGCGAGCCCGCGGGCAGGGTCAGGACCACCTTGCCGGCGGTGTGGCGGGTGGTGAGGTCGCCGAGACGGGCGATGAAGCCGTAGCCGTGGTCGCTGGCGACGATCAGGCGGTCGTCGTCGTCGCCGAGCGCGACGCCGACGAAACCGGCGCCCGAGGGCGGGTTGACGCTGCCGGTCAAGGGCTCGCCGTGGCCGCGCGCCGAGGGGAGCGCGTGGGCGGGGAGGGTGTAGGCGCGGCCGGTGGTGTCGAGGAAGACCGCCGGCTGGCTGCTGCGCCCGTGCGCGGCCTGGAGGAAGCCGTCGCCCGACTTGTAGGTCAGCTCGGCGGGATCGAGGTCGTGCCCCTTGCCGGCGCGCACCCAGCCCTTGGCCGAGAGCACCACGGTCACCGGCTCGGAGGGGAGCAGCTCGGTCTCGGCGAAGGCCTCGGCCGCGGGCGCGCCGGCGACCAGCGGCGAGCGCCGGGCGTCGCCGTACTCCTCGGCGTCGGCCTCCAGCTCCGCGCGCACTTGCTGGCGCAGGCGCTTGGGCGAGCCGAGCGTGCGGTCGAGCAGGTCGGCCTCGCGCATCAGCTCGTCCTGCTCGCCGCGGAGCTTCATCTCCTCCAGGCGCGAGAGGTAGCGCAGCTTCAGCTCGAGGATCGCCTCGGCCTGGGCGTCGCTGAGCGCGAAGCGTTGCATCAGCACCGGCTTCGCCTCTTCCTCGCGGCGGATGATCGCGATCACCTCGTCGAGGTTGAGGTAGGCGGTGAGGAACCCCTCGAGGATGTGGAGGCGCTCGCGCACGCGGTCGAGCCGGTGCTGGAGCCGGCGGCGGACGGTCTCGGTGCGGAACTCGAGCCACTCGGCGAGCAGGCGCCGAAGGTCGTAGAGCCGCGGCCGGCCGTCGAGGCCGATCGCGTTCATGTTGACGCGGTAGCTCTTCTCGAGGTCGGTGGTCGCGAACAGATGCGCCATCAGGCGCTCGGCGTCGACCCGGCCGGAGCGCAGGGCGAGCACGATCCGGATCGGGTTCTCGTGGTCGGACTCGTCGCGCAGGTCGTCGACCCAGGGGAGCTTCTTGGCCTGCATCTGGGCCGCGATCTGGGCCAGCACCTTGCTCACCGTCACCTGGTAGGGGAGGGCGTCGATCACCACCTTGTCCGAGCCCTCGAGCTCCCAGGCGGCGCGCAGGCGCAGGGCGCCGGCGCCGCTCGCGTAGATCGCCTGGATCTCCTCGGGCGGGGTGACGATCTCGGACTCGGTCGGGAAGTCCGGGCCGGGCAGGCGCTCCAACAGCTCGTCGAGGCCGGCCTTCGGGTGCTCGAGCAGGTGGACCGCGGCCGCGACCACCTCGCGCAGGTTGTGCGGCGGGATGTCGGTGGCGAGGCCGACCGCGATCCCCGAGGCGCCGTTGAGCAGCACGTGGGGGAGGCGCGAGGGGAGGAGCTGCGGCTCCTGGAGCGTGCCGTCGAAGTTCGGCCGCCAGTCGACCGTCCCCTGGCCCAGCTCGGAGAGCAGGGTGTGGGCGAAGCGGGTCAGCCGCGCCTCGGTGTAGCGCATGGCGGCGAACGACTTGGGGTCGTCCTGCGAGCCCCAGTTGCCCTGGCCGTCGATCAGCGGGTAGCGGAAGCTGAAGGGCTGGGCCATCAGCACCATCGCCTCGTAGCAGGCGGCGTCGCCGTGGGGGTGGTACTTGCCGAGCACGTCGCCGACCGTGCGCGCCGACTTCTTGTGCTTGGCGCCCGCCGACAGCCCCAGCTCGCTCATCGCGTAGACGATCCGCCGCTGCACCGGCTTGAGGCCGTCGGCGACGTGCGGGAGCGCGCGGTCGAGGACGACGTACATCGAGTAGTCGAGGTACGCCTTCTCGGTGAACGCCGCGAGCGGCATCCGCTCGGCCTCGGCGATCGCCGCCGCGGTCGGCAGCGGGAGCGCTCCCTGGCCGTCGCCGGCGGGGCCTTTCTTCTTGGTTTTGCGCGCCATCGGGTTCACCGTCCGGAGGCCGGAACGGCGCGCATCCTACCCCGGCCGCGAGCGGTGGCAGGAAGAGGAGAGGGGGGCCGAGTCGGCCCCCCTCGAGCTGGACGGGGACGGTTGGCGGGAAGGCGCGGCTGCGCCTTCCCGCCAACCCCGCTACGGACAGGTCGCGAATGCGTTCGTGTCGAGGCGGGGCTGGTACTCCTTGCCCCGGGGGTTGAAGTAGGTCCGGGCGGTGCCGGTCTGGGTGTCCGTGACGGTGAGCGTGACCTCGACGTCGGTCAGGCCGGCGCTGAACACCCAGAAGCGGTCGAACGGCGGCACGCAGGCGTTGAGCACCTTGACCACCAGCTCGGTGTTGTCGGGCCGGAAGAACCAGAAGCGGGCGGAGTCGTCGGTGAGCTGCTCGGCGGTGGCGGGCCCGGAGCCGGAGCCGGTGGCCCAGCTCGCCTCGACCCGGAAACGGCCGCCGGTCAGGCACGCCGCCCCGGTGCTCGGGGTGCACGGCCCCGCGGTCACCACCGGCCGCAGGAAGTTGAAGAAGAGGTGGTCGGCGAGCGCCCGGCCGCTCTGGAGGCCTCCCTCGTTGTCGTACTGCCAGTGGATGCCGCCGTAGACCCGGCTCTGGCCGGCCTCCTCGGCCGCCTGCGAGATGCTCGCGAAGCTGCGGGTGACGCCCGGCAAGCCGTCGGAGCCGGCGGAAAACGCGATGTCGTCGGTGCCGAAGAAGTGGGCGAGGGCGCGCGAGCTGCTGCCGCTGAAGGTCGAATGGCCGGAGGTGTAGGTCGGGAACGGCGGCGTGGTGATGAAGCTCGCCCAGGTGGTATCCGGGTGGGTATTCGGGTTGCCGTCGGTGTCGGCTTCGTGGATGCCGGTGTACGGGCGCCAGTTGTCCCAGAAGTACTTGTTGTCCCAGGAGACGATCGCGGCGTCGGCCTGGGCGAGGGTCACGAGCGCGAGCATGCGGGCGTTTTCGACCAGCGAGTTGCCCTGCGCCAGGCCGAGGGCGCGAGCGATGTCCTGCCAGTGGCCGGGCGGGGTGTTGGTCCCCGGGCCGTCGTTCCAGAACAGCGCGATCTCCGACTGGTCGGCGGTCCGGAACGCGCTGTCGACGTCGCCCAGGAACAGGACCTCCTGGTAGTTGGCCGTGTACTCGTCGCTGGTCGGCGGCGGCGGCGCCGGCTGGCGGAACTGGCTGCCGCGGGTCATCGTCCAGGGCGTGACGTAGGGCCAGTTGGGCAGCAGCGCGGGGGCGAAGGCCGGCGGCGTCGGCGCCCACCAGCCGGCGCCCAGCGGGCTCTCGAACGGCGCCGGCGCGTCCGAGCCGTCGCCGGTACGGAGGGCGATGATCGCGTCGCCGACCTGCTCGCCCCAGGCGACGCCGTCGTCCTTGGCCTGGCCGTCGGGTATCGCGGCCAGCGAGGCCGCCAGCTCGGCGTCGAAGGTCGCGGCCTGGGCCGGGAAGACGGCGACCAGGACGCGGTGCGCGGCGGCCGCGGCCGCCGCCTCCGGCGAGGCGCCCGGGGGGGCCGCGTCGGCGACGTGGTAGGGCTCGAAGCCGCCGGCGATGCCGACCACCGCGTCGTAGACCGCGGTGTGGACCATCGCCGCGCGGCGGGTCGCGACCGGCGGGTTGGTGCGGTCGGTGCGCACGGCGTCGATCAGGATCGCGTTCCAGTCGGTCACCACGTCGGCGGCGGCCGGGGCCGCGGCGAGCGCGAGGGCGAGGGTCAGGACCGGGGCCAGGGTCGGAGTCAGGCTGCGCGTAAGTCGCATCGAAGTGGGTCTCCTCATCGTCAGGTCGAATGAGACGTTGCCACGCGGCGGCGATCGCAGCGCGCTCAGAAGCGGACGACGCCGCCCACCGAGTAGCCGCTGGCGTCGCCGGAGTTGCGGCCGTCGAGCGTGGTGAAGTATAGGGCGCTGACGCCGAAGCGGTCGCTGGCGCGGGCGTAGAGCTTGCCGCCCAGGCGCGTGGTCTCGTCCTGGTTGCCGGTGAACGTGAAGCCGGGATCGCCGATGTCGCTGCCGCCGTCGGCGATGTAGTCGAGGTAGTAGCCGGTGGCGGTCACGCGGCCGAACGTGTAGCCGACCTCGGTGTAGAGCGGGAAGCCGTCGGGCGAGTCGCCGCCGCGCAGGTCGTAGCCGACCTGCTGGGAGAAGTAGAACGGTCCGTTCTCGAACTGGTAGACGAGCCGGAACAGGACGTCGCTGCTGCCGTCGCCGACGTCGACCGGGCTGTTGTCGACGTAGCTGCTCGCCGGGAAGCGGCCGCCGGCGGCGCCGACCAGGCTGTGGCGGGTCGTCCCGCCTTGCACGTCGACGAGGCGGTAGCGCAGCAACGCCGAGAAGTCCTGGAGATCGGATTCGCTGAGCCCGAACCCGTCGTCGGACTCGGCCTCGACATAGGGCAGGTTGACCACGATCGCGAGGTCGTCGGTGAGACCGTACTGGCCCCAGAGCGTGAAGCTGGTGGTCTCGACCTCGCCGCCGTTGGGGACCGAGACCTTCATCCCACCGAACCAGAACTCGTCGTAGCTCTCGAAGGTGTAGGAGAACGCCAGGTCGCCCCGCCCGGCCTCGGGCTGGAAGCCGTTGAGATCGAGGGCGAGAGCCGGGGAGGCGGCCCCCGCGGCGAGCAGGCATCCGAGCGCCCAGGCCGGGCGGAAGCGTCGATCGCTGGACATAGCTTTCCTTTCCCCAGAATGGATTCGGGTGACCCGGAGCCCATGGCAAGGTCGGTGCCAGTGGCTGGCTCAGCGATCCAAGTCATTGTCGGGAACTGATTTGGAGCCACGAATCGCGCTCGCACGCGCCGCTCTGGACGCCGCCGCTTCGCAGTTTCTATGAGGTCGTCCCGGGGCGGGGACCGAAACCGTATGAACCGATCGAGGCTCTATAATCCCGGCGCCGGGCCGCCGGCCGCGAGCCGAGGTCCGATTCCGCCATCAGGGGAGCGTCGATGGGCAGCGGCAAACAGGAGTGCGCCGGACGATTCCGCGGGCGCGGAGGGGGCGGGTGCGGGCGGTGGACCGGACGGTAGACCGGACGCTCAAGGAGCCGGGCCCGGGGGCCCGGCTCTGGCGCGCCGTGGCGTGGCGGGTGCGCACGCTCTGGCTCCGGCTGCGCGCGGGGTTGGCCTGGCGGCTGCGCAACCTCTCTTGGCGGGTACGCTCCGCGGTCCGCTGGCGGCTGTCCGCCCTCCGCCACCTCGCCCGCCGCGCCTTCCGCGCCGCGTTGCGCCTGGCGCTCGGGGTGCCGCGCGCGCTCGGCTGGCTCTACCTCGCCGCCTGGTGCGCCGGCGCGCTGCTGCGCGCCCGCGTGCGGCGGCG
>CAZNIX010000113.1:0-11378 GCA_964573125.1 uncultured Thermoanaerobaculia bacterium | reverse complement strand
GCGCGCTCCCCGCCCCGGCTCCGGCCGCCGGCGCGGCGCGGCGGCGCGGCCGCGGCGAGCGATCGGGGTCGTAGAGGTCGAGCACCGCGGCCTGCGCCCAGGTGCCGGCGGCGCCGCGCGAGGACGGGTGCAGCTCGTTGCCCTCGACCTTGGTCGGCCGCCCCTCGTGGCTCTCGACCACCAGGCCGAGCGCCGAGGTGCCGAACAGCATGGTGGTGGCGTAGCGCTGCGGGACGCCGGGGATGATCCCCTCCGGCGCCTGGACGTAGGGGACGATGTACTCGACCGGCCGCCGGCAGCCGGTGAGGCCCGCGAGCCCGAGCGATGACGCCATCAGCCCGAGCATGTCGCGCCGGCTGACCGCGTCCGGCGGCAGGTCGCAGCCGGGGGGGAATTCAGGAGAGGCCATGGCCATGGCCTCTCCTGAATCAGTGCCGGGGACGCGCAGCGCGCCCGGCTCTAATTCAGCCCGCGCAGTCCCCATGCCGGATCCTGAATCAGTGCCGGGGGCGCGCAGCGCGCCCGGCTCTAATTCGGGCCCCGCAGTCCTCTCGCCGGATCCCGAATCAGTGCCGGGGGCCCGCAGCGCGCCCGGCTCTAATTCGGGATCCGACGTCGTCGCGATGCCCGGCTCCCCCACCCCGACCCCCTCGAGGCTCCGCCAGTAGGCGGCCGGGCGGCGGCTCGCGTCGTCGCGCATCAGCGGTGGCACCCCGAGCAGTCCTCCGGCGGCGCGATCGCCAGCTCCGCGATCCGCGCGCGCGCGAACTCCGGCTGCCCAGCAGATGGTCTCCACGTGGTGTCGGTCAGCTCGTCGCGCGACCGCAGGTGGGGCGCCGGGTCGCGGTGGCAGTCGAGGCACCAGCTCATCGACAGCGGCTCGGCCTGGGTCACCACCTCCATCGAGCGGATGTCGCCGTGGCAGCTCGAGCAGCCGACCCCGGCGCGCAGGTGGACGCTGTGGTCGAAGTAGGCGTACTCGGGCACCTTGTGCACGCGCACCCAGCGCATCGGCTCGCCGCCGGCGAGGCTGGCGAGGATCGGCGCGAGCAACGGCGAGTCGCGCTTGACGAGCTGGTGGCAGTTCATGCACACCTGGGTCGGCGGCACCGAGGCGACCGCCGCGCGCTCGACCTGGACGTGGCAATAGCGGCAGTCCATCCCCAGCTCGCCGGCGTGGAGCGCGTGGCTGAACGGCACCGGCTGCACCGGGCGATAGCCGACGTCGGTGTACTCGGGAGAGAACCAGTACCCGACCGCGAGCGGCGCCGTCACGGCCGCGGCCAGGAGCCCGAGCGCCACGAGGAGGGGCACTCGGTTGGCCCGCTCCGTGAAGATCTGTGCCAAGCCTGGAGAACCCTCGCGAGTCGCAGAAAAAGGCCGTGAAATCGGGGCGCGGCCGACGAACCAGGGAAACGGCGCGGGCAAGGATAGCGGCGGCCCCGGGGGCTGTCAAGGACGGGTTGCGGCCGGGCGAATGAGGCCGCGGTGGACCCCTGCGCCGAGCGGCGGTCTTCCGCTCCGGTGTACCTGCGAGTCGTGCCGTGGCCGCGAGCAAGACCCGCCGCGCCGCTCAACGAGAAGCTCCTCCAAGGAGCCGCCGCCGGCGCCGCCGTCGCCCTCGCGAACCTCGGAAGCACCTTCTTCGCGCAGGAGCAGTGGACCGAGGCGGAGGCGCGCTTCCGCAAGGCGGACGAAATCCTCCGCCAGGTGCTGCCGCCAGGGCACGCCAGGCTGGCGACCCTCACCGACAACCTCGCGGCCGCGGTCGCCAGCCAGGGGCGCGTCGCCGAGGCGCGGCGCCGATCTTCGAGGCCGCGTTCGCCGAGAAGCGCCGCCTGGCCGGCGACGCGCACCCCGCGCTCGCCGACAGCCTCAACAACCTCGGCGCGCTCCACCTCGACCTCGGCGAGCCAAGAAGGCCGCCGACTACCACCGCCAGGGGCTCTGGCTGCGGCGGCGGCTCTCCTAAGTCTGATGAGGAGACGTCACTCGATCCCGGCAAGCGTGGGCATCGCCTCGATCTCACTCTTGAGCTCGCGCTCCGCCTGCCAGAGATCGTAGCGACGCTGTAGATTGAGCCAGAGCGTCGGACCGTTGCCGAAGAGCTTGCCCAGGCGCAGCGCCATCCCTGGCGTCACCGGCTGCTGCTCCGCCAGGATGTCATAGAGGGTCTGGCGCGAGATGCCGAGGAGCCCAGCGATCTCGGTCTTGGTGCGACCGAGCGCCGGGAGAACGTCCTCGCGAAGGAGCTCGCCGGGATGCATGGGCGGCAATCCGCGCTTCACGGGCTTCGTATTCATCTCTTCTGCTCCGTGCACTAGTGGTAGTCCTCGAGATCGACCTCGGTGGCGTCGGTTTGATCCCAGCCGAATGTGATCCGCCAGTTGCCACTGACGTCGAGGGCATACCGTCCCCGCTCACCCCCCTTGAGCGGGTGGAACCTCAGGCCCGGCAGATTCATGTCAGCCGGTCGCTCGGCGTCGTCGAGGGCCCTGAGAATGCGGCCGACCCGGTCCGTGTGTGGGACGCTCAAGCGGCGCGGCGAACCGGTCTCGAAGAGCTCCCGGAGCGCCTTGCTCCTGAACGACCGGATCATGTCTGTAAGGTAGCACCTTACACATAGGGTGTCAAGCGATGCCTGACACCCTCGGCTCCCGTGCCGGCGGCGGTCGCCCGACACACAGCCGATCGAGAGCCGGCCGGGCCGGACCCGCTCAGCCCTGGGTCGCGGACCAGTTCGACGTCGTGCCGTCCTCGAATCCGTCGACGAAGGGCAGACCGGTCGACGGCGCGACGGCGCCGGCCTCCGCAGCGCCGATGTCGCAGCCGTCGCTACCCGGTTGATTGGGGATCGACGGATCGTCGACCGCGCGCAGACCGGTTCCCGGATCCACGTAGCCGCGCTGGTCGAAGCTGTCGAACCAGCAGAGGCCGCGGTCGACGACCAGGCTTCCCGACGCGACGATCGGGAGCCGCACCGGCGTCGGCCCGCCCTAGTTGTCGAGCGCGGACAGGGCGGGCGAGAGCGGCGAGCCGGGAGTCCCGACGTAGTCGCCGTTGGGGTTGGGGTTTCCGGCCGGGAACCAGGTCTCCACCCCCGGATTCGAGCCGATCAGGTTGAATCCCTGGGTCGTGATCCCGGCGGCCGAGATGAAGATGTCCGGGAGCAGGGTCGAACCGGAATCGACGTTGTCGGCGATCAGGTTGTTCTGGAGCTCGGCCGTCAGGGGATCGCCGGGAATCGCCGCGATCGCGACGCCGCCGACGTTGCCGAGGTCGTCGCCGTCGCCGTCGCCGATGTTCTCGACCAGCGTGGAGTCGCTGAGCTGGAACAGATCCGGAGCCGCCGGATCGGCCGAGAAGACGAGGATCGCGCCCCCGCTGCCGAAGGTGTAGTTGCCCACGAAGGTCGAGGTCCGGACCTGGAGCGAGGAGTCGTAGGAGCTGATGGCGCCGCCCCCGCGCGCGAACCCCAAGCCGGGTTCGGTCTCCGTCTCGTTGAGGAAGAAGGTCGAGCGGCGCACCTGCGCGATCGCGTGATCGAGATAGATCGCGCCGCCGCCCCCGTCGCCGCCGTCGTTGCTCTCGAAGTAGCAGTCGTCGACCGTGGCTCCCGCGGGCGCCGCGAGCGTGCCCACGGCCCGGATGGCGCCTCCTCCCGCTTCGTCGGATTCGTTGTCGCGGAAGACGACGCGCTGGAAGACCCCGCTGTCGCCTGCGAGCACGGTCACGGCGCCTCCGGCAGCGATTCCGGACGCGTAGCCGTGGGCGAGGGTCAGGTCGCTCAGCCAGACGCTGATCGGCGCCGCCGCGGAATCGACCAGGAAGATCGGCTGCAGGCCGGCGCCGTCGATGGTCAGCTCCTCGGCGCCCGGACCGACGATCCTCACCGAGTCCGTAACGGCGGGCAGAGGGACGCTCGTGCCGAGGATCGTCGAGGCCGGCGGCAGGCTGAAATCGATCTGGTCGATGCCCGAGCCGGCGGAACAGCCGTGGTAGGCGACGTCCTGGTTCGCCGCCAGGATGGCCTCACGCAGGGTGCAGATGCCGTCGTCGACGTCGTCGACTTCGACGCTGTCGACGGTGATCGTCGCTGCGGAGAGCGGAAACGCCGCGGTGCAGAGCCAGGCAGCGAAGCGCGCTGCGAGCGGGATGCGGGTGTTCGAACGACGGGGATTCGGCATGGAGGTTCCTTTCAACCCCCTATGGCGCTGTTTCCCCGGCGGACAGGACATTCGGCTCGCTCGGCGGCTCGGGATGGGGTCGAGCACTAGGCATCTCCAGGGATGTGGTATCCTATGCGATGTGTATAGGGCCGTGCTGGACACGTCCATCATCGTGGCGGCCTTCCGTAGTCGTCGCGGCGCAAGCAACCTCCTCTTGGAGCACGTCGCTCGCGGCCTCGTCCGGCCCCTGGTGACGACGGCGCTGTTCCTGGAGTACGAGGACGTCCTGCTGCGGCCCGAGCACCGCCTGGCGACGGGTATGAGCGAGGAGAACGTCGAGCGCGCGCTGGCGGCGTTCGCGAGCGCCGCGGAACCGGTCGAGGTCAACTTCCGGTGGCGCCCCCAGCTCCGGGACCCTGCCGACGAGCTGGTTCTGGAAGCCGCGGTCAACGGCAGGGCGGACGCGCTCGTGACCCACGACGTCCGTCACTTCGCACCCGCGGCGGAGCGCTTCGAGCTGCGGGTGCTCACGCCGCAGCAGTGTCTGCAGGAGATCGAGGCATGAGCAAGAGCACGTATCCGCTGAAGCTGCCGAGCTCGGTCAAGGCCGCGGCGGCGCGCTTGGCCAAGGAGGACGGGGTCTCTCTCAATCAGTTCATCGCGGCTGCCGTTGCCGAGAAGGTCGGCGCCGTGGAGACCGCCGGCGAGTTCCTGCGGCGTCGTGCCGCCGGGGCGAAGCCGGACGAGCTGTTGCGATTCCTCCGCGGCGCGCCCGACACCGCCCCGCCGCCCGAGGACGCTCGATAGAGCAGGCTGCGACCGCACGTGACGAGCAGTCGGCTGCGGGCTGGATTCAGCTCGCGATGGGATGGATCTCGTGCGCGATGCGCTCGCCGAGCGATTCGAGGCCCCTACCGCCGGGGTTTCCGCGTCGAGCCCCAAGAGCACCCAGTCCGGAATCGCGAACACGTTCTCCCCGAGCGCGACGACCTGCTGGCCACGGTAGACCACGATTCCGCCCGCGAGCCGCTCGCCGAGATGGTGGCGGACCCTGGTGAAGGGGGTGGCATCCCGACCGCTGACCGTGGAGCGGGCCTTGATCTCGAGCGCCAGCACCCGATACTGACTCTCGAGGAGGAGATCGATCTCGAGACCGCCCGCGGTCCGCAGGTACGACGGAGTGAAGCGGGCGCCCAGGCTCCAGAGGGTGATCAGGATCTGAGCGATGACCGCGCTCTCGTACTGCTCGCCGCTCAGGCCGGCGAGCTGTCCCGAGAGGGTGCGCTGCACGCCGAGGTCGAACCAGATCAACTTGGGTGCCTTGATCCATCGCGTCCCGGCTCCCCGCGCCCAGGCGCCGAGCCGGAAGGTCTGGTACGAGAGCTCGAGATACCGGAGGAAGCGGCGGGCCGTGGTCACCGGCAGCGCCGCGTCGCGCGCCAGCTCGGAAAACGACAGGATCCTTCCGGCGCGGTGGGCGGCGAGACGATGACAGGCGGTGAACGCATCCAGGTTGCGAAGCTGCGCCAGGTCGCCGAGGTCGCGCTCCAGGTGGGTCGCCTGGTAGGCGTCGAGCCAGGCGAGCCTCTCCTCCGGCGGGTACTGGAGCAGTGATGGCAAGCCGCCCCACTCGAGGACGTGATGCATGGCCGTCTGGGCCGCGCCGGCCTCGGAGCCGACGATCCCCCCCAAGAGCGGCTCCAGGATCTCGCCCAACGGCTCGGAGGCCGTGGCCAGGCGCAGGATCCAGGGCTCCCGAGGCAGACCGCCTCCGTAGGCCGGAGTCAGCTCACCGACCGTCAGCGGCCACATCTCATAGAGGAAGACCCGGCCGGCGAGCGACTCCCGAACGCGGTCGAGGAGCAGGATCCGCGACGAGCCCAAGAGGACCGAGAAGTCGAGCTGCCCTTCGTCGTAGGCCCACTTGAGCTTCTCGAACACGTCGGGTGCCTTCTGCGCTTCGTCCAGCACCGCCGGCCCCACGGCCTTCGCCCATCCCTCGGCCGGCACGCCGCGCACCCGCTCCCGCTCCCCCGGTGAATCGAGGTTGAGGTAGCGCAGCGCGCCGCCGTAGAGGTGTCGGGCCAGAGTCGTCTTGCCGACCTGGCGAGCGCCGGTCATCACGACCAGCCGGCGGGGTCCCGAGGGCGAGGGCAGGCGGCGTGCGAGGTATCGGTCCAGCACGGCGGGAAACATAGCAAATCGACCACTGAACGGTCAATATGCATGGCATTTCTGCCGTCTCGCAGGCGGATTCCCAGGAAGCTGGACCGGCACCCGGCGATCCCGCCGAGCCCCGAAGGCAGCTCTTACCCGCACCAGGCAGGCGGAGCTTCACCCCGGGCCGCCAGGATCGGCCTCGGGCGTTGCCACCTCGGGGACCAGGTTCAACCGCCTCGCACGGCGAACGAACCCTCGGTCATCGAAGGTCTCCACGCGGGTGCACGACTGGCTGCATGCCCAGTGCAGGGCGTCGGCGAAATCGAGACCGCGACGATGGAGATCGACGGCGTCCTGGACGGCTTCCCAGCGCTCCACCGTGACGTGCGGCATACCGAGGAGGTGTTCGACCGCCGCGCAGAAGCTCTCGGGAGCCACTTCGTAGAAGCCTCGCATCACCCATTCGAGCTCGAGGATCACCGACAAGGGAACGAAGATCGCTCGTGATCCGGTCATCACGCGGCGCGCACGCGGCCGCTGCCGGGCGGCCTCGGGATCGTTCGGATCGTCGCAATAGAAGCGAGCGAGGATGTTGGTATCGACGGCGATCATGGCGGCAGGACTCCACGGTCAAGACGACCGGCGCGAGGGTGCCTTCAGGAGTCGGGCGGGATCGAATTCGGCCAGTCGCCGCGGCTTGCCCTTGGATGCGAGCTTGATCAGACCGTAGCCCGCCGCCGGGTCGGACGCCTGGAGCCGCCTCCGGATCACCAGCCGAATGACCTCTCCGTCGTCCACGAACTCCACTTGCGTGCCGGGCGTCAGGCCGTACCTCGCCCTGATCTCGGCAGGAATCACGACCTGGCCCTTCGCCGTCAACGTCGCTGCCGCCATACCGGGTCTCCTCCAGCTCCCCTAGCATAGCATGCCGCTTACCCGGTAAGCCGAGGACTCTCCAAGGACGCGGCTGAGCCCTCGACGCCCGTCGCCGCGACCGGTCGCCCGCGACCAGGTCCTCGAGAGTGGCTCGAGGACCGCAAGGGGCGCCGGCTCGCGACCGACCGTTGAGAAACGCCACAGCCGTGGTGGATTCCGCGACGGCCCGGCCGGCGCCCGGCCGGCGGGGATCGCGCCACCGAGGCAGCGCTTCGGCCTCCGGCGGGTGTCGAGAATTTCGACACCGAGCGGGAGGACGCCGGCGTGCGAGGCGCCGGCCCGGGGCCGCGGTCGGTCCTGTAATCCCACTGAAAGGAAAGGCGTTGTAGCGTGCACCCGACGGGTCTGCCGGCGCGCTTCGCCGGTGGCCCGGCCCTTGCTCTATCCCAGGGTGGGAGCGGCCCCTCGCGAAGCGCTCCTAGGAGGTGGGTCATGGTCGCCATCCTGGTGCTGCTCACCATCATCGTCTTCCTCACCATCGATTACTTCGTCGAGCGGGCGCGAGCGCGGCAGGCGGCGCCGGTGCCGGCGATGGCGGCGCTTCCGAAGCCGCTCTCGGTGCGCGTGCCGGCGGACGTCGCGGGCGTGCCGGCCGGGGTGTTCGTCGGGCCCGGGCACGCGTGGATGGAGCTCGAGCCCGCGGGAACCGTGCGCCTGGGCGCGGACCGCGTGCCGCTGACGCTGCTCGGCGGCGTCGACGCCGTCGAGCTGGCGCCCGCGGGCTCGATCCTCCACCGCGGCGATCCCGTGGCGGTGCTGCGCAAGGGGGAGCGGGAGGTCAAGCTGCGGACGCCGGTCGACGGCGAGGTCACCGCGGTCAACGCCGCGCTCGCGGGCCGGCCCGAGACCCTCACCGAGCGGCCGTTCGGCGGCGGCTGGCTGGTCGCGCTCGCGCCGCGCAACCTCGGCGCGGCGATCCGGCGGATGTTCGTCGCCGAGGCCGCGGTCGAGTGGATGCGCCGCGAGCTGGCGCGGCTGCGCGAGGCGCTGGTCGGCCTCGGCGACCGCGAGCTGGCCGGGGCGACGCTGCCCGACGGCGGGCTGCCGGTCGAAGGGCTGGCCGGGCGCCTGACCGACGAGGCCTGGCGGAGCCTCACCGCGGAGCTGTTCGACCCCGCGGCCGCGATCCCGGTCGAGGAGGAAGAGGAGGAGGCGAAGGCGGCGTAGCGGGCCGGTCTCCGACCGGACCGGGCCCGCGCGCCCCCTGACGCTACTGCCTGCGACGGCCCCGCAACCACGGCCCTACCGCAAGGAGGGAGCCATGCGACCCGCGATCCTGAACGACCTGACCAAGTGCATCGGGTGCGAGGCCTGCGCGCTCGCCTGCAAGGAGGTCAACGGGCTGCTCCACCGGGATCAGCGGGGGACGCTCTCCGCCGACACCTGGACCGCGGTCGAGCACCGCAACGGCCTCCACATCCGCCGCATGTGCATGCATTGTCTCGAGCCCGCCTGCGCCTCGGTGTGCCCGGTGGCGGCGCTGCACAAGACCCCGGAGGGGCCGGTGGTCTACGACGCCTCGCGCTGCATCGGCTGCCGCTACTGCATGGTCGGCTGCCCGTTCGGCGTCCCCAAGTACGAGTGGGACGAGCCGGTGCCCAAGGTGCGCAAGTGCGTGCTCTGCTTCGAGACCCGGCTCAAGGAGGGGCGGCAGCCGGCCTGCACCGAGGCCTGCCCGACCGGGGCGACGATCTTCGGCGACCGCGACGAGCTGGTGCGCGAGGCGCGCCGGCGGATCGAGGCCGAGCCCGGCCGCTACGTGCCGCGGATCTACGGCCTGGAGGAGGCCGGCGGCACCTCGGTGCTCTATCTCTCGCCGGTGCCGTTCGAGGAGCTGGGCTTCGCCACGCTGCGCGACGAGCCCTACCCCGGGCTGACCTGGGACATCCTGTCGAAGCTCCCCAACGTGGTCAGCGTCGGCGGCGTGCTGCTCGCCGGCATCTGGTGGATCACCGGCCGGCGTGAGACGCTCAAGAAGGCGCGCAGCGGAGAGATCTCGGTCGAGGAGGCGCTCGAGCGCAAGCCGCCGCTGGTCCCGCTCGACGACGACGACCGGGCCGCGCCGCTGTGAGGCGCCGGACACCTGGGGAGGAGGAACGCCATGGCCGCGACCGCTGATCGTCCGCGCCTCCGGCTCGGGGTCTGGCAGGCGGTGCTGCTCGCCATCCTGGCCTTCGGCGCCTACGCCACGGTCATCCGCTACGCCCAGGGGCTGGGCGCCGCGACCAATCTCTCCGACGCGTTCCCCTGGGGCCTGTGGATCGGCTTCGACATGCTGGTCGGGGTCGGGCTCGCGGCCGGCGGCTTCGTGGTCGCCGCCACCGTCCACATCTTCCGCATGAAGCGCTACGAGCCGATCGCCCGGCCGGCGGTGCTCACCGCCTTCCTCGGCTACCTGCTGGTGATCGTCGCGCTGCTCTACGACCTCGGCCTGCCGTGGCGGATCTGGCACCCGATGGTGATGTGGAACCCGCACTCGGTGATGTTCGAGGTCGGCTGGTGCGTGATGCTCTACACGACGGTGCTGGCGCTCGAGTTCTCGCCGCTGGTTTTCGAGCGCTTCGGACTCAAGACGCCGCTCAAGGTGATCCGGGCGATCTACGTGCCGCTGGTGATCCTCGGCGTGCTGCTGTCGACGCTCCACCAATCGTCGCTCGGCACCCTCTACGTCATCGCGCCGGACAAGCTCCACGGCCTCTGGTACACCCCGCTCCTGCCGGTCTTTTTCTTCGTCAGCGCGGTCGCGGCCGGCCTGGCGATGACGATCTTCGAGTCGTTCATGAGCTACCGCGCGTTCGGCAAGCGCCTGGAGGCCGATCTGCTGCGCGGGCTCGGGCGGGTGATCGCGGTCGCGCTCGCGGTCTACGCGGTGCTCCGCTTCGAGGACCTCGCCGGCCGCGGCGCGCTCGCGCTCGCGTTCCGGCTCACCCCGGAGGCGGTGCTCTTCTGGGGCGAGCTGGGGCTCGGCGTCCTGCTGCCGATGGCGCTCTTCGCGCTCCGCCGGGTGCGCGCGAGCGAGCAGGGGCTGTTCTTCGCCGCCCTCCTCACCGTGATGGGCTTCATCGTCAACCGCCTCAACGTCGCGATCACCGGCATGCAGGCCTCCTCGGGGGTGACCTACATCCCCTCGATGCTCGAGTTCGCGGTGACCGCGAGCCTGGTCGGGGCCGGCTTCGCGCTCTTCGGCCTGGCGGTCAAGTACCTGCCGGTCTTCCCCCCCGGGGAGATCGAGCCCGGGCGCGAGCCGCGGCGGGAGCGCCGGCTCGCGCTCAGCCGCGGCACCGTGGCGCTGCTCTGGGGCCTGCTGCTCGTCGGCGCGCTCGGGGTGGCGGTGAGCAGCGCCCTCAACGGCGGCGCCGGGCGCGGCGACGAGGCCGCCCCGGTCGCGCCGCTGAGCGCTCACGCGGCGGAGGTCGAGGCCGAGCTGACCTCGCTGCCCGCGCCCTACACCTTCCCCACCAGCGAGGAGAGCCCCGGCCCCGTGATCTTCGACCACGAGACCCACGCCGCGCTCGCCGAGAGCTGCCTGACCTGTCACGCGACCGGCTGGTCGGTGACCGTCCCCGGCCGGCCGCTCGAAGGCGAGCCGACCTACGAGCGGATCCACGAGGGCGACCTGTGCGCGTCGTGCCACGACGGCGAATCGGCGACCGCCGTCGACGACGACTGTGCGTTCTGCCACGGGGGGTGAGGCCCGGGCCGCGCCGGGCGGCGGCATCGCCGGGAGGTGGACCATGCTGAGCCTGAGCGATCGGACCCCCGAGTTCACGACGCCCGCGGGCGCCCTGCCGTGCATCTGGATGAGCGCCGGGCTGGTCGCCTACAAGCTCTGCGACCGCGGCTTCGAGTGCGACGGCTGCCCGTTCGACCGGGCGATGCGCGGGGCGCTGCCGCCGCGGCCGGGCCGCGGCGAGCCGCCTTCCGCGGAGGAGAGCCTCGGCGAGTTCCCCGCCGATCGCCGCTACCACGCCGGCCACGCCTGGGCCGCGGCGCGGTCGGGCGGCGGCGTGCGGGTGGGGATCGACGCCCTGTTCGCCGCGCTCGCCGGCCGCCCCGGGGCGCTGGTGCTCGCCGCGCCGGGCTCCGCGCTCGAGCGCGGCCGGGCCGCCTCGT
>CAZNIX010000112.1:0-11407 GCA_964573125.1 uncultured Thermoanaerobaculia bacterium | reverse complement strand
AGGCGGCTGCCGCCACCGCGGCCGGCGCCGCACGGCCGAGCCGGGCTCGCCATCCGGCGACCGACTACTTGGGCGCTCACGCATCCCCCGCCGCCGGCCCGGCGCGACCGGCCCGCGTTCGCCATCCGGTCGTGGAGGCCGCGTGAACTCACGCCGCCCCCGCGGCCGAGGCCGCCGCCATGCCGGCCTCCTCGCAGCCGAGCATGAGCACGAACGCGCTCCCCTCGCCGGGGCGATCCTCGACCCACACCGCGCCCCGGTGGGCGGCGGCGATCTCGCGGCAGATCGCGAGCCCGAGACCGACGCCGTCGGCGGCGGCGCGGCGGTTGCCGACCAGCCGGTGGAAAGTCTCGAACACCCGCGCCTTGTGCGCGTCGGGCACCCCCGGCCCGCGGTCCTCGACCCGCAGCAGCGCGACGCCGGCGCGCCCCGAAGCGGAGGCCTCGCGCCAGCGCGCGGGCAGCTCGGCCGGCGGCGCCTCGAGCCGGGCGAGCCGCAGGCGCACCCGGCCGCCGGTGGGGGAGTGCTTGACCGCGTTGTCGAGGAGGTTTTCGAGCGCCTGGAGGACGCGCTCGCCGTCGCAGCGGGCGACCACCGGCGCCGGCGGCGCCTCGCACAGGATGGTCAGCCCGCGCTCGCGCGCCCGTCCCTCGAACGCGGCGGCGGCGCGGCGGGCGAGCGCGCCGAGGTCGTGACGCTCGAAGCGGTAGCGCACCGCGCCCGCCTCGAGGCTCGAGGCGTCGAGGAGCTTGCCGATCATCGCCGCCAGCCGCCCGCCCCCCTCGCGGTTCAGCTCGAGCAGCCGCCGCTGCTTCGCGGTCAGCGGGCCGGGGAGGCCGTCGAGCAGGAGCTGGTTGGTCTCGTGCATCGCGACCAACGGCGTGCGCAGCTCGTGCGAGACCCGAGAGAGCAGCTCTTTCTTGACCCGCTCCAGCTCGGCCAGGCGCGCGGTCATGCGGTTGAAGTCCGCGGCCAGCCGGCCCAGCTCGCCGCCGCCGGCCTCGATGCGGTGGCCGAACTCGCCGGCGGCGACCGCGCGCGTGCCTTCGGTCAGCCGCTTGAGCGGGCCGTTGATCGAGCGCACGATGAACGCGAAGACGCCGAACCCGAGCGCGAGCGCGGCGGCGAGCACCAGCCACGAGATGCGCTCGGCCTGGCGCCGGCGCGCGGCCGCGGCCGCGACCTCGGCGTCGATCGCCTCCTCCGCCGCGGAGGTCACTCGGGCGGCCTGGGCGCGCAGCTCGCCGACGCGGGCGAGCAGGGCGGTGAGCGGATCCTCGCCGCCGGGCGCCGGCCGCGTGAACGGGAACGCGGCCGCCTGCTCCTCGATCGGCAGCGCGCCCCAGACGTCGGCCAGCCGCTGCGCCTCCTGCGCGACCGGGCCGGTGAGCCTGAGAGCGACCAGCGCGTCCAGGCTCTCGGCCAGCTCGGACGCGAGCGGGCCGAGCTTGAGCGAGTAGTCGCCGCTGACCCCGATCTTCTGCGCGGTGACGTCGATCTCCTCGATCAGGCGCCGCTGCTCCGCCGCGAGCATCGCGGCGCGGAACTCCTTGCGCGCCAGGTCGCGGCTCGCGCGCGCCTGGCGGCTCGCCTGGGCGACGTGGTAGGCGAGCGCCGCCGCCAGCACCAGGATCAGCAGGCCGGAGCCGGCGGCGACCTTGCCGGCGACGGTCACGGCGCGGCCTCGGACCAGGCGCGCAGCTTGTTGCGGATGGTCTTGACGTCGAGCCCGAGCCGGCGCGCCGCCTCGGCCTTGTTGCCGGCGGCGCGGTCGAGCGTCTCGAGGATGACGATGCGCTCGGCCTCGGCGGCGGTCACCGCCCGCGGCAGCACGATCGCCTCGCCGGGATCGGCCGCCGGGTCGCGGATGAACGGCGGCAGGTGGACGACCTCGATCCACCCGCGGCGGGCGAGGATCACCGCCCGCTCGATCGCGTTGCGCAGCTCCCGCACGTTGCCCGGCCAGGAGTAGGCGGCGAGCCGCGCCATCGCGTCCTCGGCCACCCCCTCGACCTCGGCGCCGTGCTTGGCGTTGAAGCGGCGGATCAGGTGCTGGGCGAGAAGCGGCACGTCCTCCCGCCGGCGGCGCAGCGGCGGCGGCGTCAGGGTGAAGACGTTGAGCCGGTAGTAGAGGTCCTCGCGCAGGAGGCCGTCGCGGATCGCCTGCGCCGGGTCGCGGTTGGTCGCCGCCAGCACCCGGACGTCGAACGCGGACTCGCGGCTGCCGCCGAGCCGGCGCACGCGGCCGTCCTCGAGCACGCGCAGGAGCTTGGGCTGGAGCCCGACCGGCATCTCGGCGATCTCGTCGAGGAAGAGCGTCCCGCCGTGCGCCAGCTCGAAGCACCCGGGCCGAGTCGCGACCGCGCCGGTGAACGCGCCGCGCTCGTGCCCGAAGAGCTCGCTCTCGGTCAGCCCTTCGGGGAGCGCGGCGCCGTTGACCGCGACGAACGGGCCGGCGCGCCGGGCCGACAGCTCGTGCAGCGTGCGCGCGACCAGCTCCTTGCCGGTGCCGCTCTCGCCGGTCAGGATCGCCGAGGCGTCGCTCGCGGCGAGCACCCGGATCTCGTCGAACAGCGCGCGCATCGCCGGCGCGGCGCCGACCAGGCCGCCGAGCCCGGCGCCGCGGTCGAGCCGGTCCTCGAGCCGGCGCACCTCGCGCCGGCGCGCCAGCTCGTCGCGGGCGTCGTCGAGCACCGCCCGGAGCTTCCCGTAGTCGAGCGGCTTGGTCAGGAAGTCGCGGGCGCCGCGCTTCATCGCCTCGACCGCGGTGTCGACCGTGCCGTAGGCGGTGATCAGGATCACCGGCCGCCGGCGGTCGCCGGCGCGCAGCAGCTCGAGCAGCTCGAGCCCGGAGGCCTCGGGGAGGACGACGTCGGAGATCACCACCGCCGGGTCGCCGGCGCGGACCTTCTCGCGCGCCTCGCCGACGTCGCCGGCGACCTCGACCGCGAAGCCCCACTCGCCGAGGCGCATGGCGAGGACCTCGCGCATCGCCGCCTCGTCGTCGACCACCAGGACCGAGAGCGGCCGCTGCCCGTCTGTGCCCATCGCGCCCGCCATTGTATTGCCATCCGTCGATGAATTGCCGGCGGCGACGCGGGGAAACCGGGAAACTTTCCCTGTGGGCACCGCCGACACGGCGGCCGGGAATCGGCGCCCGCGCGCGGTCAATCCCCTGACGGCAAAGGGTTTTGGCCGCGATCCCGGTCCTGGCATCCAAGTTGCTCTACCGGGTGGTCGATGTTGAACCCGGGATCCCTTTCGAGGCGCCCCCCCGCCGGAGCGGGGGAGGACAACCGCGCTCAGACGCCTCCGGGGCCCGGCCGGCAGCGGAGTTCGCCATCGACCGCCAACGACCACGGAGGGCGCGCATGATCTGACCCGGCAACACGGCCTCCGCTCGGGGCGCGCCTCCGGTTCGTCACCGTCCTGTCCAGCGCGACCGCTCCGGCCGAGCTGCTCCGCAGGGCACGGCGCCCCGCCGCGGGGGTCTTGCTTTCCACCTACTCCCTCCCACGATTCCCGCTCGCCGCGGGGGCGATGTCCCTCCCGATCGCCCCCGCGGCACCTTTTTTCCACACCGGCCCGCGATCACCACGGCTTCGCTCCCGACCGCCCCGCGATGCACGCCGCGCTCATCCTGTGCGCCCCCGGCCTCGCGCGCCGCGGCGACCTCGGCATCGTCCCGATGACCGCGATCGCGCCCTCGGTCGCTGAGTGGCTGAGGCTCACGCTGGCGCGGGAGGCGGGGGAGGGGCTGGAGCTATGGGCGCGGCGTTTTCCTGGCGCACCGCCGCCTACGGCACCACGTTCGACCACGCCGTCGTGGTACTACGGCGTGGTTGCCGACCAGGCCGTAGTGTCCCCGCTCTCGAACCCGTCCGCGAACACCAGCCCCGGCACGGGCATGATCTCGAGCGCCGGGAGCCAGCCCGGGTTCGCCCCCTCGCCGGCGTAGGCGCCGCGGAAGGAGGCGCTGCGCGGAGCGCCGTTGAAGTCGCGATCGGCCTCCGGGTAGCCAAGCAGACCGGTGGTATCGACCGCCCCCCCGAGCGTCCCCGGCAGCGGGTAGAGGTCGAGCCGGTCGGGGCCGCTGAGCATGCCGTCGGGGTTGACGAGGTAGGCGCCGGCGGCGGCGTAGGCGTCGGTCGTGTTGTCGAGTTGGGTGCCGCCGTCGAGCGGCGGCGAGCCGAACACCGCGTTGCCGACCACGCGCTGCGTGAAGCCCGGGTGGCCGGCGAGCACTCGGATGCCGACCCCGTCTGCGACCACCGTGTTGTGGAAGACGCGCACCCGCCGGGGGACGTCCTCGTGGGCTTGGAAGTGGACCGCCGGGCCGTCGTCGTTGACCATCAGGTTGTCGTAGAGGATGATGTGCCCCTCGGCCTGGAGCAGCGCCTCGGTCGGGTTCTGCCAGAAGAAGTTGCCGTAGATCAGCGTGTCGTCGTCGGCGCCCGGGCCGGCGAGCGGGCGGTGGCCGATCAGGACGTTCGGCCGCGCGTTTTCGCCGCCGGCCCCGCCCTGGGCCTTCCCGAAGACGTTGCGGCGGATGATCGTCACCGCCGAGGCGGGCGCGCCCTGGCCGGTGGCGCGGCCGTTCTGGTGCTTGATCTGGAGGTTGTAGCCGAGCGTGTCGACGACCAGGTTGTGCTCGATCAGGCCGTCCGAGAACTCGTCCTCGCCGTCCGAGTTGCCGAGGTAGATCCCGGTGCCCGCGCCCGCGATCACGTTGCGCCGGATCGCCCAGCCCCAGGTCGGGCACTTGGTGTTGACGCCGACGATCTGCTGGTCCGCGCCGTGGCCGTGGACGTAGAGCCCCTCGAGCGTGACGTGGTGGACGAACGCGGCCGTCCCCTCGGCCTTGACCGCGTCGCCGAGCCGCCCGAGGCCGTCGAGCTCGAGGTCGCGGATCACCAGGTAGCTCGAATCGACGAGGCTGACCGTGTTGCGGCAGTCGCAGCCGGTGAAGACCGCGCGCGGCCCCGGCCCATAGCCCGGCCCCGGCCCGGCGATCACGATGCACTGCCCGGGCTGGCCGTGGAGGTCGGCGAGCGGCAGCCCGTTCGGATACGTCCCCGCCGCGAGCTGCAGCAGGTCGCCCGGCTCGAGCGCGGGCAGGAGGGCCAGGTAGGTGCCCGGATCGGCGGCGATCACGCGCTCGATCGCGGTGCCGTCGCAGCCGCCGGGGTCGGCGGCGGCGGGGAGGGGGGCGAGCGCGAGCAGCGCGGCCGCGGCGGCGAGCGAGGGTGTCGAACGCGGGTTATGCACCTCCTGCATTATGCAGGAGGTGCATAACACTCGATGCCGTCAGTCTACTCGCGTCGCGGTTCCGCGGCAGGGTCGGGAGTCCCCGCCGTCCGCGTGGGGCTCAGCCAGTCCTCCACCACCAGCCCGGGCACCCGGTGGAACTCGCGGAGATTCGCCGTCGCCAGGGCGAGCCCGTGGGCCAGGCAGGCCGCCGCGAGCCACAGGTCGTGGGGACCGATCAGGCGTCCCGTTGCCGCAAGGTCGGCCCACAACCGCGCATGGGCCCGGGCCGTGGCCAGGTCCACGGGCAGCAGGGGGAAGCGCTCGAGCACTCCCTCGACCCAGGCCGATCGGCGGTTTCTCCGATCGGCCTCGCGGGCGCGATGCACTCCGTGGAGCAGCTCGCTCACGCTGACCACCGACAGCAGGAAGCCGCGGTCGCCGCGACCCGCGACGTGCGGCCCGAGGTCCAGGCGGCCGCGCTCGTGAGCGATGAGGATGCTGGCGTCGATCAGGACGTCCACGGGTCCCGCACCTCGGCGTCGCGCAGCGAGTCGCGGGCGCGGCTCAGGTCGGCGCTCAGCGCCGCGGCCTCCTCCGTCCCGAGCGGGGGCAGCGAGCCGAGCAGGTCCGGGAGCTCGTCGAGGCGTCTGGCCATCGGAACCGGGGCCAGCTCGGCCACGGGTTGGCCGCCCCTTGTCAACACGAAGCGCTCGCCGCGGAACGCGACGCGGCTGATGTAGTCCGCGAAGTTGCGCGCCACCTCGGTCACCGTCGGGTTGGATCGCACCGTCTGGTCCTCCGGGGGCCAATGCTATCAGATAATCTGACACGTCGACCGGCCAAGGAGCGCCTTGGACCTGGGTGACCTCGTCGAAAGCGGCCGCTTGCCCCGAGGCGGATGGAGCGCTCGCCGCCGATCGTGGTAGCGTTCCCGCCACCCTTTCGTCCGCTCTTTTCGCAAGGAGACCCGCCCATGGCTCGTCCCGTCGCGCCCGTCCGCGCCTTCGCCGCTCCGCTCCTCGCCCTCTGCGCGCTGCTCGCCGCGCCCGCGCCGCCCGCCGGCGCGCAGCAGGGCGAGCAAGAGGTCACGATCGAGGTCGTGCCGGTCGCCGCCGGCGTCTCGATGCTGGTCGGCCAGGGCGGCAACATCGGGGTCTCGGCGGGGGCCGACGGCGTGTTCCTGATCGACGACCAGTATGCGCCGTTGACCGACAAGATCCGCGCCGCGGTGGCGACGATCGAACCTGGGCCGATCCGCTTCGTGCTCAACACCCACTGGCACGGCGACCACACCGGCGGCAACGAGAACCTGGGCAAGGCCGGGACGCTGGTCGTCGCCCACGACAACGTGCGGGTGCGGATGTCGAGCGACCAGTTCATCGCCCAGTTCGACATGCAGGTGCCGGCGTCGCCGGCCGCGGCGCTCCCGGTCGTGACCTTCAACGACGCGGTGACGTTCCACCTCAACGGCGACGAGATCCACGCCTTCCACGTGCCGCCGGCGCACACCGACGGCGACTCGATCGTCCACTTCCGCAAGGCCGACGTGATCCACGCCGGCGACCTGTTCTTCAACGGCATGTATCCGTTCATCGATGTCTCGAGCGGCGGCGAGGTCGACGGCGTGATCGCGGGCGTCGAGCGGATGCTCGCGCTGGCGGGGGCGGGGACGAAGATCATCCCCGGCCACGGGCCGCTCGCGACGCGCGCCGACCTCGTCCGCTACCGCGACGTGCTCGCCGCCTGCCGCGCCGCGGTCGCCGCGCTGATCGCGGCCGGCAAGAGCCGCGAAGAGACAATCGCCGCCCAGCCGACCGCGCCCTCCGACGAGGCCTGGGGCGGCGGCTTCATCGGCCCCGACGCCTTCGCCGGCATCCTCTACGACAGCTTGAAGCTGTAGCGGCCGGGGATCGCGCGTGGGGAGACCGGCGGCCGGGCCTCGAGGACTTTCATCGTCGCTGCGGCCGGCGCGCCTCGCCCGCCTTCAGAGCCGGGCGAGGCACTCGTCCACGGCCTTCTCGCCGGTGCGCGATCTCCGCCGCCGGCGCGAGGCGCAGCAGTTGGCTCCGCCCGGGCGTGCGGGACGTCCTCGAGTGCTACCGCCGGATGGACGGCCGTTCCGGCGCTCTTCCGAACGTCGAATGCGCGCTCGCCCTTGACCACGACCGACTCCCCCCTCGCCGCCTACTACGCCGCGCGCGCGGCCGAGTACGAGCGGATCTACGACCGGCCGGAGCGCCAGGCCGACCTGCGGCGGCTCGAGCGGTGGCTGCCCGAGCTGGTCGCGGGGCGGCGGGTGCTCGAGGTGGCGTGCGGGACCGGGTACTGGACGCGCCGGCTGGCGACCGCCGCGGCGCGGGTGGTGGCGGTCGACGTCGCCGCCGAGACGCTCGCCGTCGCGCGCGCGAAGGGGCTGCCGCCGGAGCGGGTCGAGCTGCGCCAGGCCGATGCCTATGAGCTGCCGGACGACCTCGGCCGCTTCGACGCCGCGGTCGCCTGCTTCTGGTGGTCGCACGTCCCGGCCGCGGCGCGGCCGCGGTTTTTCGCCTCGCTCCACCGCCGGCTCGAGCCGAGCGCGCGGGTGGTCCTGGTCGACAACCTCTTCGTGCCCGGGAGCAGCACGCCGATCGCGCGCACCGACGCCGCCGGCGACACCTGGCAGCTCCGCACGCTCGCCGGCGGCGAGCGTTTCGAGGTGGTCAAGAACTTCCCGACCGAGGAGCTGCTCCGCGCCGAGGCGGCCGGCTTCGCGGCGCGCGCGGAGTTCCACCGACTCGACTACTACTGGCTGTTCCGCTACGAGCTGGCCGATCGAAGCAGCGGGTAGGCGTCGCGACCGAGGGAGAGGGAGATGCGGCCGTTGCGGTAGGATCGTGGCGATGGTCGATACCTTGCGCCTGTTCGAAGACCTCGCAGAGACGCTGGACCCGGTCGCGGCGCGGAAGATCGCCGCGGTGGTGGGGAGCGTCTACGAGGACCTTTCGCAGGCGGTCACCAAGGCCGACCTCCACGAGGTCCGCGAGGTCATCGGCGAGCTGGCGCAGACGCAGTCGCGGACGGAGCTGCGGCTGGAGGAGCTGACGCAGGCGCAGTTGCGGACGGAGTCGCGGGTGGAGGAGCTGGCGCAGGCACAGTTGCGGACGGAGTCGCGGCTGGATGCGCTGGCGCAGGCGCAGGCGCGGACGGAGTCGCGGGTGGAGGAGCTGGCGCAGGCGCAGTTGCGGACGGAGTCGCGGCTCGAGGAGCTGGCGCAGGCGCAGTTGCGGACGGCGGAGGAGATGCGCCTGCTGGCCCGCGGCTTGAGGACGACGCGGCAGATGGTGGGTGGCCTTTCGGACACCGTCGGCTACGTCCTGGAGAACCGCGCGATCGAGCGGTTGCCGGCGATCCTGAGCGCCGAGCACGGGATCGTCCTCGAGCAGGGTCTGGTCCGCCGTTTCGTCGAGTACGCCGACGGCGGGATGGACGAAGTCAACGTCTATGGGCGCGGGCGGCGCAACGGCACCGTGCTGACCATCGTTGGCGAGGCCAAGACCCGCCCGGGCAAGAAGGATGTCGACCGCTTCCTCAAGCTGGTCGGCCGGCTCGGGAAGCACGGCTGGATCGAGGGCGAGCCGTTTCTGCTCCTGATCGGGCACTCGATCGCACCCGCGGTCGAGCGCTACGCGGACTCGCACGACGTTCGGATCGTGCCCCCCCATCTGCTCGGCGGTTGACCGGAGGCCGCGGGCGCGGAACCGGGGCGGAGGGTCAAGCCGCCGCCCCGCGCGCCGGGCGCAGCCGGGTCCACCAGAGGAGCGCCGCCGCGGCGACCATCGCGAGCGCGAGCCACTGGCTGGTCGAGAGCGGGCCGAGGGCGCCGCGCGGGTCGCCGCGGTAGAACTCGATCGCGAAGCGCTCGGCGCCGTAGAGCGCGAGCCAGGCGGCAGGGATCGCCCACGGCGGCGGGTCGCGGCGCCAGAGGAGCACGCAGACCGCGAAGTTGAACAGCTCGGCGCCGGCTTCGTAGAGCGGCGTCGGGTGGAGCGGCACGCCGAGCGGGGTGCCCGAGAACTCGCGCGCGAGCGGATCGGTGTAGGTGATCGCCCAGGGGAGCGCGCACGCCGCGCCGTGGCAGCAGCCGGCGAGCAGGCACCCGATCCGGCCGATCGCGTGGCCGAGCGGGGCGGCGACGAAGAGCACGTTGAGCGCGCGGCCGGCCTCGAGCCGGTGGCGGCGGAAGAACCAGGCGCCGTAGGCGAAGCCGCCGGCCACGCCGCCCAGCCAGACGCCGCCGCCGAGGAGCACCGCGCCGAGCGACGCCCGCCCGGCGAGGATGTCGGGCAGCCGGACCACGACGTGGAACAGCTTGGCGCCGAGGAGCCCCGAGATCAGGAGCCCCAGGACCAGATCGGTCCACGGCGCCTCGGGATCGACCCGCGGGCCGAGCCGGCGCACGATCAGCCAGCCGACGATCATCGCCAGCAGCATGGCGGCGCCGTAGGAGGTGATCCGCAGCGGCAGGCCGCCGACCTCGCCGAGGTCGAGCAGGACCGGGTGCATGGCGGCGATCATAGCCGCCGGGGGCGGGGGTGCCCGCGAGGATGCGGTCCGGCGCGATGGGCGAGCCGGAGGGAGACCGAATCGGAACCTGCGCCCGGCGGCGCGCCGGCCGGGCGGCCGGGCCGGCGTGCGAGCAGCTCGGGCCGCGAACCGGCTCGGGCGGGGCCGGCGAACGAGTTTTCTCAGGCGGCGCGCCGGCCGCCGTCCTCGTCGGCCTGGGACTCCTCCTGCTCCCGGCGGCGCTGTTCTTCCTGACGGCGCTCCTGCCGCTGCTCGTCGAGTTGGCGCCGGCGCTCTTCCTGCTCGCGCCGCATCTCTTCGCGCATCCGCTCGCGCTCGGCGCGGCGCCGCTCCAGCTCGGCGTCCCGCTCGGCGCGCTGACGGTCCAGGTCGGCGCCGTGCTCGCGGTGGAGGCGCTCGACCTCGGCGCGGATGCGCTCGCGCTCCCGCGCCAGCTCCTCGCGCAGGCGCGTCAGCTCCTCGCGGTGCTCGGTGCGCCAGCGCTCGGCGGCGCGGCGGTGCTCTTCGCGCAGGCGCGCCAGCTCCTCGCGCGTCGGCGCCAACTCCTCGGCCAGCCGGCGGGCGGACTCGCGCATCCGGTCCAGCTCCTCGGGGCTCGGGCGGGCCTCTTCGGCGAGCCGGCGCGCCTCGGCGCGCAGGCGCTCGGCGTCGGCGCCGGTCAGGCGGTTCTCGGCGGCCAGCCGGCGCGCCTCGGCGGCCATCCGCCGCAGCTCGGGTTCGAGCCGGGCGAGCCGCTCGGGGTCGGGTGCGGCGAGCGCCGCCAGCTCCTGGGCGCGGCGGGCGAAGTCCTCGCCCAGGCGCTCGCCGACCAGCTCGCCGCTCGCGGCGGCGACACCGGCGAAGCTCTGGGCGATCTCCGCCGCCTGCGCGCCGATGCGTACGCCCAGCTCGGCCATGTGCGCGGCCAGCTCGGCGTCGACCGTACCCTCGACCTGGGCGCTCAGGGCCATCGCCTCGGCGAGCGCCTCGAACTCGTCCTCCATCCCCTCGAACTCGGACTCGAACTGGCGCTCGAACTCTTCTTCGAAGCCTTCCATCTCGCCCTCGACGACCTCTTCGAAGGCCTCCATGTGGCGCTCGATCTCCTCCTCGATCGGCTCGATCGCGGCCTCGATGTCGCGCTCGTACGCCTCCATGTGGCGCTCGAACTCCTCGACGACCGCGTCCTCGGCCTCGTCGGCGCGGCGCTCGGCCGCGCCGTCCTCGTGCTCGCCGGCGTCGTGGTCGGCGTGGGCGTCGTGGTCGGCGTGGTCGTCGTGGCCGGCGTGGTCGGCGTGGTCGGCGTGGGCGTCGTGATCGGCGTCGGCGTCGTGGTCGTGGTCGGCGTCGGCGTGGTAGTCGTACTCGACGTCGGCGTCGGATGCGCCCTCCGCCTCGCCGGTGCGCTCGCTCGCGTCCGCCGAGCGCTGCTCGCGGGCGAGGTCCTCTTCCATCGCGCGCTCGATCGCGGCCGCCTCGTCGTCCGGCTCCTGGGCGGCGGCGGGGGCGCCGCCGCTCACTCCGGGCGCGATCGCGGCGACCGCGACCAGGGCGGCGGCGGCGGCGAGCGGCAGCCAGGGCGGCCGCGGGCCGTCGTCGCTCGGGCGGTCGAGCA
>CAZNIX010000111.1:10734-11465 GCA_964573125.1 uncultured Thermoanaerobaculia bacterium | reverse complement strand
CGTCGCTCGTTTCCTGCGCCGGCGCCGCCGGAGCGAGCGCGAGGGCCAGCGCCAGGGCCGCCATAGTCATCGAGCGCGCATCGAGCATGTCCGGTGCTCCTTCTCGTGCTGTTGGTTTCGGGATGGTGGTGTGGGTTCGGCCATGAGTACCAGCGTACCGGGCCGGAGGTTCATCGATCAAGTCCCCCCGGGAGGCCGCCGCCGAGCAGCGCCGCGACCGCGTCCGCGGGAATCGCCTTGCTGAACAAAAAGCCCTGCATCTCGTCGCACTTCATCAGTCGGAGGATCTTCGCCTGCTCCTCGGTCTCGACCCCCTCGGCGACCACCCGGAGCTTGAGCGCGTGGGCGAGCGAGATCACCGTCGACACGATCGCCATGCTGTTGGAGTCCTCCATCATGGTGTCGATGAACGAGCGGTCGATCTTGAGCGATCGCACCGGCAACTTGCCGAGGTAGGCGAGCGAGGAGTGCCCGGTGCCGAAGTCGTCGATCGCGATCGGGACGCCGAGGTCGTCGAGCCGGCGGAGCATCCCGGTGGTCGCGTCGATGTCCTCCATGATCAGGCTCTCGGTGATCTCCAGCTCGAGGGCCTCGGCCTCGGCGCCGGCGTCCGCGAGCGCCTGCCCCACCGCCTCGGCGAAGCCCCGCCCCCGCAGCTCGATCGGCGACACGTTGACCGCCACCCGCGGCGGGGGGGGGGGGGGCGGGGCCCGGCGCGCCGGCGCGGCGCG
>CAZNIX010000111.1:0-10724 GCA_964573125.1 uncultured Thermoanaerobaculia bacterium | reverse complement strand
GCGCGAGGCCGGCCTCGCGCCAGCGACCGTGGTCGGCCAGGGCGCGCGCCAGCGCCCAGCGGCCGACCTCGACGATCAGCCCGCTCTCCTCGAGGACCGGGATGAAGCGGCCGGGCGGGATCAGCTCCCCTCCCGGCTCCCGCCAGCGGATCAGCGCCTCGAGGCCGACCGCGCGGCCGCCGGCGGCGGCGAACCGCGGCTGGTAGTGGAGCACGAACTCCTCGCCCTCGACCGCCCGCCGCAGCCGGCTTTCGAGCGCCAGCTTCTCGGCCGCCTGGGCGTTGATCTCCGGGGCGTAGAAGAGCGCGCGCTCGCCCGACGCCTGCGCCCGCTTGAGCGCGGCCTCGGCGTTTTTGAACAGCGCCGCGGCGTCGTCGCCGTCGCCGGGATAGAGCGCGATGCCGGCGCGGGCGGTGATCCGGATCTCGTCCTCGCCATCCATGAAGGGACGCTGGAGGGAGGCGAAGATCCGGTCGTGGAGGACGGTCGCCGCGTCGGTGCCGCGGTGGAGGCCGGAGACCGCCACCGCGAACGTGTCGGCGCTGATCCGCGCCAGGATCGCGGCCTCGTCGAGCGCCTCCTGGAACCGCTCCGCCACCGCCCGCAGCAGCGCGTCGCCGGCGTGGCGGCCGAGCGTGTCGTTGAGCCGGGTGAAGCGGTCGAGGTCGATCGCGAGCACCGCGACCAGGCTCTCGCCGTGCTTGGCGCCGTGCAGCAACCGGCTCAGCCGGTCGTGGAACAGCGTGCTGTTGGCGAGCCCGGTCAGCGGGTCGTAGTAGGCCAGGTGGTGGAGCGTCTCCTCCTTCTCGATGTACTGCAGGCCGAACGAGATGTCGCCGGCCAGCTCGCCGAGCAGCGCCAGCTCCTGCTCGTCGAAGATGCCGGCCTCGCCGCCGAACAGCGACAGCACCGCCATCGCCTGCTCGTCGACGAAGAGCGGGAACGCGGCCACCGAGCGGTGGCCGCGGGCGAGCAGGTCGGCCTTGAGCACGGACAACGCCGGATCGGCCGCGATGTCGTTGCAGACCACCGGCCTGCCCTCGCGCAGCGCCCGCGAGGCCGGGCGCGCGCTCTCCGGGGCGTCGGGAAGGGCGCTGATCCGCACCTGCTCCAGGAAGCTCTCTTCGCCGCCGGCGCGGGCGACGATCTCGCCCTCGAGGGTGGCCGGGTTGACCACCGCCACCCAGGCCATCTTGAACACCCCCGCGGTGACCGCGATGCGGCACGCCTCCTGGAACAGCTCGATGCGATCCCGGATGCGCACGATCGCCGAGTTGATGCCGGAGAGCACCGCGTAGGTGCGGGTCAGCCGGGCGATCCGCCGCTCCTGCTCCTTGCGCTCGGTGACGTCGTCTGCGATCCCGGCCACCCGGTAGACCTCGCCGGCGGCGTTGCGGATCGGGAAGCCGCGCGCCCGGATCCAGCGCTGCTCGCCGTCCGGCCGGATGATCCGGAACTCGTAGTCGAACTCGTGCCCGGCGGCCATCTGCGCCAGGGCCGCGCCGGCCGCCGCGCGGTCTTCGGCGTGGATCGAGTCGGCCCACGCCCGCGGGTTCTGGTAGAGGAGCTCGCGGCTCCAGCCGTAGATCTGGTCGTGGGCCGGGCTGACATAGAGCATCTGCGTGTTCGTGGGGTCGACCAGGAAGAAGACCTCGCGGATGTTCTCGGCGAGCTGGCGGAAGCGGCGCTCGCTCTCCTCGAGCTCCGCCGCCGCGCGCTCGCGCTCGGCGATCTCGCGCTCGAGGCGGTCGGCGTGGCGCTCGACCTCGCCGAGCAGGACCAGGCTCTCGTAGGCGGGCGCGAGCTGGGCCGCGAGCGTGACCGCCAACTGCTCGTCGTCCTCGCCGAACGCGGCGACGCCGAGCTTGTCGGCGGCGTAGAGCCAGCCGTTGGTCCGGTTGCCGGTCGCCACCTGGACCGCGAGCAGGCTGCGGATCGGCGGGTGGCCGGCGGGCAGCCCCAGCGCCAGCGGGTCGGCGGCCGGGCCGTCGAGGCGGCGCGGCCGGCCGTCGGCGAGCAGCTCGCCGAAGACCCCGCGGCGGGGATCGAGCGCCTCGATCACCCGCGCCTCGTCTTCGGCGCTCATGCCGTGGACGGCGCTGCGCAGCGGCCGGCCGGGTCCGACGCCGAGCGCGATCACCGCGTAGCGTGCGTTGAGGATGTTGCGCGCCGCCCGGCAGGCGATTTCGAGCAGCCGCTGGGGATCGCGTCCGGCGGGCAGCACCAGGCCGAGCTCGAGCAGCGCCGCGAGGCGGAGGCTCAGGGCGTGCGCCCGACTGGCGGCGCGCGGCGAATGCCCGGCGACCGGCGCCTCGCGCAGCCGGGGTGGCGCCGCGCCCGACTCCTCGTCCGCCGCGCGCCGCAGCAGCCGCTCGAGCTCGACCAGCCCGCGCCCGCTTTCCGGCAGCGGGTCGCCGAGGGCGCCGAGGGCCTCGACCTCGACCGGCGCCGCCACCGCCACCGGCTGGGTGCCGAGCACCTCGGCCACCGCGGCGAGGATCTCCTCGGGCTCGGAGGGCTTGGAAATGACCTTGGCGACGCCGCAGGAACGGGCCAGATCCCGAGCCTCGGTCAGCCGGTAGGTCGCGGTATAGAAGATGATCGGCACCCCGGAGATTTCCGGATCGGGGTCCCGGCGGAGGCGGCTCACGAACTCGAAGCCGTCCATGGTCGGCATCAGGACGTCGGTGATCACCAGCGCGGGCCGCCGCGCGCGCACGACCTCGAGCGCCTCCGCGCCGTCGCCGGCGGTCACCGTCTCGAACCCGGCGTAGCCGAGCAGGGTGGCCAGGAACTCGCGATTGACCACCCGGTCGTCGACCACCAGCACGGTCGGCATCACTCCGCCCTCCGCGCGAACGCGCCGCCGCCGGCGGCGGGCAGGTAGCTCTCGACCTGGGGGACGAACCGCTCGGCTTCGATCGGCTTCGAGATGTAGCCATCGAAGCCGGCGGCGAGGCCGCGGTCGCGGTCGCCGGCCATCGCCGAGGCGGTGACCGCGAGCAGCGGGATCCGCCGCAGCGCGGGGTCGGCCTTCAACCGCCGGCACACCTCGTAGCCGTCGATCCCGGGCAGGTGGAGGTCGCAGAGGACGATCTCCGGCCGCTCGCGCGTCACTGCGGCGAGCCCCCCCGCGCCGTCGGCCGCGGTGATCACGGAGTGCCCGAACGCCTCGAGCAGATAGACCATCAGGTCGAGGTTGTCGGCGTTGTCTTCGATCACCAGGATGCGCGCCACGGCGTCACTCCTCGGCGCCGAAGACCAGCGCGAACGTGCTCCCCTCGCCGTGCACGCTCTCCAGGCGGATGCGCGCGCCGAGCATCTCGGCGAGCTTCTGGCTCAGGTGGAGGCCGAGGCCGGTCCCCTCGTAGCGGCGGGTGGACGACGAATCGAGCTGGCCGAAGGCCTGGAAGAGCTGCGCCTGGTCCTCGGGCCGGATGCCGCAGCCGGTGTCGAGGACCCGGATCTCGTCGACCGTCGAGCCGCCCTCGGTCCGCCGGCCGGCCGCGATTACGACCTCGCCGCGCTCGGTGAACTTGATCGCGTTGTTGGTCAGGTTGATCAGGATCTGGCGCACCGCCCGGCGGTCGGTCTCGATGACGATCTCGTGCTCCGGCAGCTCGACGCGGAAGCGCAGGCCCTTCTTCTCCGCCAGCGGACCGAGGGCCGCCGCCACTTCCTCGACGACCTCCGCCAGCGGGGTCGGCTCGGGGTGCGGCTCGATCCGCCCGGCCTCGATCTTGGCCAGGTCGAGCAGGTCGTTGATCAGCGACAGCAGGTGGCGGGCGCTCGACTGGATGGTCCGGAGCTGCTTCTCCTGGTCGTCGGTCAGCGGCCCCGGGAGCTTCATCAGCAGCGTGCCGGTGAAGCCGAGCACGGCGTTGAGCGGCGTGCGCAGCTCGTGCGACATGGTGGCGAGGAAGCGGTTCTTGGCCTCGGCGGCGGCCTCGAGCTCGAGGTTCTTCTCGTGCAGCACGCGCTCGATCCGCTTGCGCTCGGTGATGTCGCGGATCGCGCTCATCACCAGCGTCCCCTCCTCGGTGGCGAGCGGGCTCAAGCTGATCTCGACCGGGAACTCGACCCCGTCCTTGCGCAGGCCGTAGAGATCGAGGCCGGCGCCCATCGGCCGCTTGCGGGACTGCGCGAAGTAGCCCGAGCGGTGGCCGACGTGGGCGGTGCGGAAGCGCTCGGGAAGGAGCTGCTCGATCGGCCGGCCGCGCAGCTCGCCCGGCTCGTAGCCGAACAGCCGCTCGGCCTGGCTGTTCGCGAGCACCACCCGGCCCATCGGGTTGACCATGACGATCGCGTCGGGGGCCGACTCGAGCAGATCGCGGAACTCCGCCTCGACCAGCTTGGCGTCGCGCCGGGCCTTGAGGTCGGTGACGTCCCGCTTGCTCGAGAGGATGTAGGCAACCTCCCCGCTCGGGCCGCGGACCGCCTTGCTCAGGATGTCGACGTAGAGGAGCGCGCCGTCCTGGCGGCGGCGGATCGCCTCGGAGGCGGCGGCGCCGCGCGCGATCACCTCGCGGGTCAGCCGGCGCTCCTCCTCGAGCCGATCGGGCGGCACCACCAGCTCGTCGACCGACCGCCCCACCGCCTCCTCGGCGCGATAGCCGAAGACCGCCTCGGCGCCCCGGTTCCAGTACACCACCTCGCCCTCGGGCGTGGTGATCATCACCGCGTCGGGGATCTCCGCCAGCAGCAACCGATCGAAATCGGCCTTCATCGAGCCTCCGGTCCTCTCCAGGACTCGACCGGAATCGACGGCACTCTCAACAGTGAATACCTACAGACAGGCTCAAGCATAAACTACAGGTTTGCGCCATCTCTGCATGTAGTGTAGCCCCGCTTGGGGGAATGCCGCAAGGCCGCGGCGGGATCCCGGCGCCGGCCGCACGACCGCCCCGGGGAACCTCTCGGCACCGCGATCGTTCAATCGTCGCGGAGGCCGGCGATGATCGAGCAAGACCCCGACGGCTGAGAGAGGCCGAGACCCGAACGAACGCCCTACGCCATCCCCATCAGCCGCCGCCAGTCGTCGAGCGAGCGGATGCGCAGGTAGAGGTTCTGCGCCAGCTCGTCGCCGATCGTCGAGGTCGGCGTCGGGCCGTAGTGGTGGCCGGGAAAGAGGACGGTCGCGGGCGGGAGCTTCGCGAGCGTGCCGGTCAGCGTGTGGTACATCGCCTCGGGGTCGCCGCCCGGGAGGTCGACCCGCCCGCAGCCCTGGACGAACAGGGTGTCGCCGGCGACCAGCTTGTCGCCGAGCAGGAAGCACTGGCTCCCCGGGGTGTGGCCGGGGGTGTGGAGGAAGCGGATGCGCGCGGCGCCGAGGTCGAGCACGTCACCGCCCGCGACCCGGCGCAGGTCGCTCTCGGCGACCCCGGTGACCCGCTTGAGCCCCTCGGCCTCGTGCTCGTTGACCCAGATCGGCACGCCGCGGCGCTCGAGGAGCGTGGTCAGCCCCTCGATCGAGAGCCCGAACAGGTCGCCGCCGACGTGGTCGGGGTGGTAGTGGGTGACCAGGGCGCCGGCGACCTCGTAGCCGTCCGCCTCGGCGGCGGCGATCAGGCTCCCGACGTCCCACGCCGGGTCGACCACCAGCGCCTTGCGGCTCGCCGGGTCGCCGATCAGGTACATGAAGTTGCGCATCTGCCCGGCGACCGGGTGGCCGGCCGCCACCTGCCGGCCGGCGAGGAGCTGGCGGAAGTAGGGGGCGGGCTCGGGAGCGCTCGGGGTCATGCCTGCGGGCCCTGCTGCTTCCGCACCGGCCCCACGACACGGACCACCACGGGCACGCCCGCGATCTCCTGCGGCAGCAGTAAAGGGTCGCGCGGCGGTGCCGCAAAGCTCACTCGCAACGCCCACCGCTCACCCACCCGGGTGATCCCGATCCCGGCGAGGGTCCCGTGCCGCTCGAAGACCCGTTTGCCCTCCTCCTTCGCGGCACGCACCCGCTCCAACTCCAAGTCGTGGGCTGACATCGGGGTCATTGTACGATCCCGGCGCCTCGGCGTGTCAGGCGAGCCGGCAGTTGAGGGCCGTGAGCACCTCGGAGATCGGGTTCGCGTAGGTGACGTCCCAGTCGTTGCCGGCGAAGAGCAGGGCGGCGGCTCGCAGGTCTCCGTCCACGATCAGCGAGCCGCTGTCGCCACCCAGGCTGAACGGTCGCTCTCCCTCCGGCTCGACCTCGATCTGATCGTCGAAGATCAGCACGCCGGTGTCGTACTCCACCCGCAGGTCGTCGAGCTCGACCGCGCTCACTCTGCCGTGGGTGACGCCCGTCGTGCGCCCGACCTTCGAGACTCGGTCGCCCACTCGGAGAGGTGACGGCCGAAGGCCGTTGAGCGCTCCCAGGCCGGTCAGGGTGGTGGCGTCGGCTCTCACGCCCGCCCCGAGGCGGGCCACCGCCCCATCGACCCGGTTGCCGCGGCGGTGGAGAGCGACGAAGCGCAGGAGGCGCCCGGCGGCATCGGCCGGGTCCGCGCCGCCGTCGCGACGGGCGGGTTGCAGAATCCGATCGCCCACGCCGGCGCGGTTCTCGTCGGCCAAGATGTGATTGTTGGACAGCAGGACGCGGGCGCCGTCGCTCTCGTCGACGACGACGGCGCCGAGCGTCCCGGCCGTCACGCTGACGTGGCCGAGCGAGCCGCCGAGCAGCAGCGGCCGGTTCGGCTGGCGGTGCCACGGCGGCCGTTGCTTGACCACCCTTCCGACGAGCTTGACCGCCACCTCGCCACGGGCGGCCGCCACGATCTCGTCGAGCGCGGCCTGGAGGCCGGGCGTGACTCCGACGACCCGGACGGCGAGCAGGTGCTCTCCACCCTCGCGCGCGATGCCCAACGCCAGGGGCGGCGGCGGCTCGAACTCCGGCAAGGCCGAGGCCGCGACGGCGGCGTCCTGGGGGAGCGCGCGCCGGACGGGAAGCCGCCGACTGAGAGCGCGGGTGACCAGTTCCTCCTTGAGTGCGCGTACGGATGCGATGTCCACGATCGTCTCCTCGTGAACGAGAGAGCTCCGCGAGGTTGATCCCCGTCGGCCTTCCCGCTGACAGGAGAGACGGATTCGGGCTTGTGTTTTCGCACCCCCGGTCGAACGCGACGAAAAACCGGAGGGATTGTCCGTCCATGAAGACAGCGATGCCCCGAAGCGCAGCGGCGCTCCGGTCCCCGTCAACGTCTTCCGGAGGGCAACCATCATGTTCGACCTGGTCTTCTTGTTCACCGGCCTGTGCGCATTCGCCTTGGACCCCCCTGGGGTCAGTCCTGCTCAGCGGCTCGACGTCGTCCTGGTCAGCGCGCCCGCGCACCAGGGGTTGCTGGTCGTCGACAGCACCCAGGTGGTGGCGGCGGTCAGCGCGCCCACGCCGATCAATTTCGGCCAGCACAACGGCTACCCCATACACGACAAAGTCGTTCGCATCCGCGGCGCGCAACCGAGCGGGATCCGGCTCGCGCCGGCCGCGCGTGGCGCGGACTGCCCCCTCGACGAGGCCGATCTGCGAGCGTTCAGTTGGGTCGTGCCGCTGTCCCGGCTCACCACCGGCAGCGGACGTATGCGCGCGGATCTCCTCAATCCCTCGTCGCCTCCGCCCACCGCGTTTCACGCCAAGGTCGAGTTGCTGGGCGGCGAGCTGTCGACCCGCTCCTTCGCTACCAACGAGGAGGGGAAGTCTCTGCTCTGGGAATTCAACAGCATACCGGGCGCGGGTTTCGAGATGGCCCTCGCGGACCTCGTCGAGGTGCGCCAGCGCGACCTGCGCGGGGAGGTCATCCTGGACTTCGTCGACCTCAACGGCGGCACCTCGGGCAGCCTGACGCTCGCGCCACGGGGGAGGAGGACCGTGCTCGTCGAGATCTTCAATCTCGCGCGACGGGACACCTGTTGCAGCCGCCAGGAGCGGTTCACGGTGAACGACGAGCTGGAGCACTTCGGCCACCTGCTCGAGGTCCTGCCGGCCACCAACGGCAACGCCTCCAAGCCGAAAGCCGTTGGCACGTGCCCGCGGGTCGCGCCGGAGATCGCCATCCCCGGCCGCTGCTCGATCCCCTGCAACTCCGTCAGCGAAGCCGCGCCCGGCAATCCGCAGTGCCCCGGCGGCGATTCGAGCGGCCCGTGAGTCGCCGCAGGGGGCACGGACCCTCGTCACCCCGTCCCGACCACCCCGGAGGCGGCCCAGGTCAGGAGGGCGCGGCTCCGGGGCGGTCGGCCCAGCTCAAGCTGGGCGGCGCGGAGGTGGGCAGGGCGCGGCGCGGTGGGACTCGGCCCACCCTCCCTAGACCGCGGTAGCATGGCCAGCAGTCCTCGACCTTGGCCCGAGTCGCGCGAGTTGGTGGCGCCGCCTGACCGCGCCACGAAGCCTGCCCGGGGGGGTACGTGCGGGTCCACTGCGAGTCCATAGGAGGGATGCGAATGTTCGACTTGGTGTTCCTTTTCACCGGCCTGTGCGGCTTCGCCCTAGACCAACCGCAGCCGCAGTACGGGCGGGCCGAGGCGTTGGACGTCGCTCTCGTGCAGGCACCACAGCACGTCGCCATGCTGGTCGTCCGAGGCGATCTGATCGATCCCGACGTGACGACCCTTGAGCCCTCCGCGGTATGCGGCGACCATCGCGCCTTCGATCTCGACAACAAGCTGGTCCGGCTTCGCAAGCCTCATGCCTCGCGGGACCGAGAGATCACCTGGACCCCGCTGGCGGGCGAGCCGAAGTGTCCGCAACGCGACGGCTCCGCTCGCTCCTACGGCTGGGTGGCTCCGATGAATCGGATAACGCCGGGCGAAGGGCGGATCGTGGCCCACTACCGTCGGCCCCTGCGCATCCCGCCGCCCGAGCTGCGAGCTGTGGTCCAGCTCGAAGGCGGCCGGCTCTCGGCTCAGGGCTTCGCCCGTGATTCGTGCCAGCGAGTGATCCGCTGGAAGTTCGACCGGGAGTGGTGGCGATCGAAGATCGAGACTGCCCTTGGCGACCCCGTCGAGGTCCGCCAGAGACGATCAGGGGACGTAGTGCTGGAGCTTGTGGACCTCACGTTGCTCACGGTCGACCGTGTAGTTCTCAAACCGGCCGCCGATGGAGACAGCCTACTGGTCGAGGTCTTCAACACGGCGAAGGTGGACGTCTGCCCCTCCGGGCCGTTGAGCATCGAGCCCGTCGACCGGAACGCACATTTCCTGCATCTCTACGACCTCCTGCCTGAGAATACCGTCCGCTCGATACCGGAGGTGGCAGGGTTCTGCAGGGATGCTCCGGACGATCCGCCCGTGGCTGGGCGTTGCACCGAGGCCTGCTTTCCCCGACGTCAACCCCTGCCCACGGAGGCCTGCGTTGAGCAGGTCAAGGGCCTCGGGATCCTCGCGAAGCTGAAACCCGAGAAAGCGCCGGGCAACCCTCAGTGCCCTGGAGCGGACATGAGTCAACCGTGACCGCCTCTTCCTGCGACTTATCGTGCACCGGGCCCATGCCCTGACAGCCAGGCCCGGGCGCCGCCCTCACCCCGCCCCGACCACCCGGAACCCCGCCCACGCCGCGGGATCGCGGTCGTGGGGGTAGGGGCCGGCGAGCAGCTCGAGCTGGGCGGCGCGGAGGGCTGCGGCGGGGGCGGCGCCGGCGGTGAGGTGGCGGTGGAAGGCGACGGCGAAGCGCTCGGCGGCGCGGTCGTCGACCTCCCAGAGGTTCGCGACCACGGTCGGGACGCCGGCGGCGAGGAAGGCGTGGGCCAGGGTCCAGAGGCCCTCGCCGTCGTCCCCGGCGACCGCGGCGCGGCAGGCGCTGAGGACGACGAGGCGGGTCCCGCGCAGGTCGAGTCCGAGGATGTCGCGCGCGGCGAGCGCGCCGCCGCCGGTCCCGGCGAGCACGAGGGACGTGGACAGGGGGTCGGCGTGGGCGGGGACGGCGTGGGCGGCGAGGTGGACCGCGGTCGCGCCGGGGAGCTCCGCGAGGAAGGTCCCCAGCGTGACCTCCTCGCCGAGCAGGAGCCGGGCGCCGGGGTGGAGCGCCGCCACCGACCGTGCCTCTTGGACGGCGCCCGGCAGGCGCGCGAGCGACGGAAAGGTGGACGGGTCGAACGCGGGATCGCCGACGACCAGCACGACGAAGGCACCCGGCCGGCCGCTCGCTCCCGGCACCGGCGCCCCGTCGCCAGGCGCCACGCGAGGCGTAGGAACGGCGGCCCGCCGGCCGCCCATCGCCGGAGCAGCGGCCGCATCGCCGGGCGCGGCGGGGGTCGCGTCCGCAAGGGGGCCCGCCGCGGCCGTCCTCTCGGACCGCTCGCTCGCGAGCGCAAAGAGAGCCGCGCTCGGCGCCATCGCGAGCGTCCGCTCCTCGACCAGGAACCGCCCGCTCGACGGCTCGGGCAGGAGCGCGAACGGGACGGCGACGAGCGGGCCGTCAGGGACGAAGACGAGAGGCTCGCCGGCCCGTAGATGGGCAGCGAGCGGCGCCAGGACGGCGTCCGCGAGAGCGCCCACGGCCGAGCGAACGGCGTGATCGCCCGCGCGGCCGCGGACCGCGGAGACCACGTCGTCTACCCGCCTCTCCAGCTCCGCCTCCCCGATCGGCAGGACCGTCGTCTCTACCGCATCCCGCCGCACGACCCAGGCCACAGTCTCGGCAGGCAGGACCGCGTACTCGACGACCGCCACCCCCGCCGGCAGCCGCCGCCGCAGCTCCGCGCCGGCGGGGGCCGGACGCGCCGGCGGTGCCGGGCCGCCGGCCGTCGCCCGCGTCGCCC
>CAZNIX010000110.1:9466-11495 GCA_964573125.1 uncultured Thermoanaerobaculia bacterium | reverse complement strand
TCTCATCTCCCTCGGGAGCGAGCACCGTCACCGCCTCGCCTTCCACGAAGGTCTCCCCCGGAACTTCGATACCTTCCGGCTACGACATCTTCCTGCCGTTGCGCGCATGCTGTCAGTCTAGGCGAACCCGGAGGACTTGTCCAGTGCATCGGCAATGCGGTTCCTCCGCCGCCGAACGGATCTGCCGCTGACCGGCGACGCGAAGCGGCGGCCGGCCCAGCGTCGTGGTTGGCCGGCCGTGGCCGCCGACCTCGCGCGGATCATTGCGTGAAATACCACACCAGGTAACTACTCCCTGCTCCCGTGAGGAATCCAACGAGAGCGCCTTCGAGGATCCCGCGGACCCGCCCCCGGGAGTTCGCCTTGGCGATCACCCTGGCGAGAGACTCCTCTGGCACAGTGAGGAGTTTCTCCGCCGTCTCCCTGTCCTCGGCCGCTTGCTTCGCAGCAGACCGCAGGGTCTCCACTTCTGCCTTCTTTGATACGGCTTCCGCTTGAAGAACGCTCACGGCCTCGACGGCTGCTTCAAGATCTCTCTTGACCTCCGAGAGCCTTTCGATCCGCTCGTCAACATCACTGCTACGAAGGAGCTCGTCCAGATTGACCTGGACACCGAAGATATTGACTCCGGTGATACGTACCCGCTTGAGAGACTCCGTCAGCTTAGCCAACTTTCACCCTTGGTCCGCTTGCAGAGCGCTGAGTGTCGGTCGAGGCTTGAGGAGAGCCGGCCAACGGCGTACGAGTTCAGCGGCAACACAGGCGCGAAAGCGACTGTGTTGGCCGCTGCAACGAGGGGTTAGGCGGCCCGTTGCGGTTGCTGCGCCTAGAAGTATGTGGCTGAGAAGGGGCGCACAGAGGGTTCGCAAGCGGCCTCTCCGGCAGAGTAGGTGAAGGACCCGTTCGGAAGGTCAAACACGAAGTAGCCACCAAGTGCCTCGCGGACATAGACCTTGGTTTGCTCGCGCTGGTCGACGAAGTGGAACGGTGAGCAGCGCCACCAGCGAGAGGACACGGACCGCCGAATGGTTGGGAGCTGTTCCGCTTTGTAGAGCTCCTCGAGCTCCCAGGAGGCGATCGGCTTGCCGGTTGGACTGTAGATGGCGACAACCCTGCCAAAGCCCAGGTTGTGCCAGTTGTCGAGGGTGATTAGGTGCCCGCTATTGCTGAGAAGGAGGTCCACCGGGGCCACGGGGTTGAGCAAGGCAACGTCCGCGGCAAGTCGATACCCGCGATCCGGGCCCCGCTCGTAGAAGAAGGCCCTTGCGTAGGCGCCAGTGCTTGCACCAGCAAAGCCGACAGAGTCACCAACGCTCTCGCCTGGCTCGACGCGCACGAAGCGCGAGCCGTCTTCGCTAAAGACGGTCATCACCCGAGGGCCGGGCCAGTCGTCGGCCACAAGTGCCGATGCGGTTAGAAGAAGAAGCGTTCCGATCTTCATTGACTTTCGCATGGTTGCATCCCGGGACGCCTAACGGCCCTTGAGGTGAGCGGCGGCGTCAACCGTCCGCTCGACCGAGAGGTTATGCGCGGGACCCTCGCGCACCGTGACCCGCAACTCACCTACGCGTTGATTGCCTGCCACAACTTGCCTTCCTTCACGGCCAGGTCTTGAATGACAGCCTCGGCTTCCTCTGCAGTGACGAGATCGAGAGCATGGTGACTCGCCAGGTAGCAGTAGGCGAAGCAGACATGGGGGTAATCCTTGATCTCTGGCGCACCCTCAGTACCTGCCAGGTAGCTCGCCAGCGCCGCCTCTGTGACTCTCCTCAGCTTCCTTCCTCCGGGCTTCAGGCCTCGGAACTTCAAGGCGATCGCCGGAGCCAGATGGAACAAGTCGTGGTCAGTGATCGTCTGTCCGGTCAGCGCGCCGAACGGTATTGTATCCCTGGCATCGCGGTACGCCGCAGCTACCTCCTCCAGCCAAGCGCTTGTGGTTTTGGGCATGATCCTCACGGTTCCTCTCGGATCTCGGACTGCCTGCTACTCGTCACGTGGTCTGCACCGCATAACGGCTTATGAGGTGAGC
>CAZNIX010000110.1:0-9456 GCA_964573125.1 uncultured Thermoanaerobaculia bacterium | reverse complement strand
ATTCCGCCAAGGGCATTCGTAGTCTTGACGCCCAACGGTCCTTGAGGTGAGCGGCGGCGTCAGCCGGCCGCTCGACCGAGGGGTTATCCGTTGGGTTCGGGGATGTCGAGATCCCTGCATATCTTCCGCGCAAGGAAATCATTGACATCCCGGTGGCGAAGAACCGTAGAGCTCTTCCTCTTCGTACGGTTCACGTAGACCGAGTGGTTGCCGCCCTCACGCAGGAACTCGCAGCCATGAGCCCGCAGATGGCGGACCAGGTCGCGGCGCTTCACGCCGAGAGCTCGAGAGCTTCCCTGATGACCTCGGCACCACCGAGCTGCTCCTCAGCCAGGGAGCGATTCGCGTCAAGTACAAGCCCGACTGCCTCGCGCAGGTTCGCACGGGCCTCCTCGAGCGTAGCGCCCTGTGTGTTCGCTCCGGGGAGCTCCTCCACGAATGCAGCGTAGCCCTCCGGCACCTTCCGATAGACCGCCGTGAACCTTGGCTCCATCGCCTCTTACCTCCTTCGGTTCGGCATTCTATCACGGACTCGGATTCAGGGCGGATAACGTCTACTGCGCTGACCGGCGCCGCGGAGCGGCGGCCGGTCGAGCGACGTGGTTGGCCGGCAGAGACGCTCCCCCGTTCTGTACCAGCCATGGTCGGTTGAAGATCTCCGTCCAGTCATACTGCCAGGTAGGGAGCAGGTGCGACGATGCCTTTCCTGTTAAGAGTCTTTGGTACTTGAGGAACGTCGACTCCATCGCACCGACTACATCCTCAAGATCTTGCACTGACGGAGGTTTTCTCCGGAGGTTCTTGGCATCGAGATGGGCCAGCTGCTTGTTCACTAGGCGGCGAATCCGCTCGTGCCGCTTCTGGAGATCGGCAAGGTCCCGTTCCGGGACTTTCCGCGGGAGGGCTTGCGAGCCGGGACCGGCAATCTCGTCGAACTGCTCGTGTGCCCACGACTTAAGGTCTGGTTCAAAGAACGAGACGTAGCTGCCTCGCGTGAGGGCAGCGTGGTTGCAAGCAACGTCTGCGAGTAATCTCTGCAGTGACACGACGTCCCCGCTATGGTCCATTAAGCGACGCACTGCGACCAGAGATACCACGCCGTGGCTACGAACGAGCCACCGATGAAAGTCCCCAGGCTCTTGGATTGGAGGATTGCCCCGAACAATCTCACCGGTTCTGTGAAAAATCTCATTCGAGATGACCAGTGTGGTTAGCTCCGCTTCGAGACGCGCCAACCATCGGCGCCACTTCCGTCGGAGGTTACGAGATCTCGCTGTGGTCACCCCATATGCCTACAACCCTGCCGGCCAACGGCTCCTCCGCCTCACCGGCGCGCGGAGCGCGGCCGGTGGAGGCGGTTGTTAGCTGCCAACCCCCTCCTTCTCCCGAAGTAGCTTCTCCAACGCGCGCCCAAGTGCGGCCTCGATCTCTTTCGCGGTGACTGGCTGGTCATGGCCGATGCGCAGGATCGCCTCTTCGCGGAACTCGTCACGATTACCCATGCGCCTCACGACCAGTTCCACCGGCTCTGCCGGACGGTCACCCTGCTTGACTCCTTCTGATCGAGCTTTGATGATCGCCGTGACGAGATCAACGATGCTTTTGGCGAGCGTCAGACCGGAGGTGGCCACGGCAACCCACACCAAGAGCTCCGGACCACTCTCATGCTCTTCGAACGAGATGCTCTCGAGGTCCTCGGGCGCAAGCTCGTCCAGATAGTTGTCGATGATGGCGTAGGCCTGGGGTGAATGCTCGCGATGAAAGCAGCCGGACCGAACGCGGATCTTGATAGAGACCGCACTTTCTCCAGGTATAGGCTGGTGCGCCGCACCGAACCGAAGCATCCGTCGTCGGAATTCTGCTTGCCAGTCTGACATGGTCTTGGCCTCTCTTCGGTGCAGCTAACGGCTCCGCGCCTCACCGGCGGCGAAGCCGTCCGGTGCAGGCGCCGTGTTCTGCGGCTTCTCCTCACCCGTCATCGTCGCCTCGAGATCTGTGGGCTTGTTCCACGGCTCGCTCAAGGATACCTTCCACACGGCCGATCGCCCGCGCCACAGCCTTCAGTTCATCCGGTACTTTCTGCAGCTCCCGTGGGGTCTTGGGAGTCTCCTCATCGTGCGTGAGCGCCACTCGTTCATGCTCGGCACTTACGACAAAGGGCTTCCGATACTGCCGCCCCGATGCATTTCTGTACTCAATGTCACCTCTGAAGGTCGTGTCCTGGTGGGTTCTGACGAAGTTATGGCTCGAGCCCAGCAACACGGAGGCACTTTCGCCCTCCGGTATCACGGATATGGCAACGTCGCGACCAAGAAGCACGTCCTTGCCTTCCGCATCCTGGAGTTGCCGTTGCCAGATGATCTTCACGTCGTGCGCTGTCGCGCCTCCGTGATTCGTCACCCGAAACTGAGCCAGTTCGTACCGGCGCCGCAGGTCGATCACGGGAACGGGGTTCGGCGCCAGCGCATCCTCTTGAAGCTCGAGCACCCGCTGGCTGGTCCAGGCCGAGGCGACCGCCGCGACCACCGCCAACGCCGCTGCGGCCGTAGCCCAGGCCGATGGATCCGCGAGCCCTAGCTTCCGGAGAGACACACCTGCGACTGCAAGAGCGAGCACCATCGATGCTGCCAGCAACAACCGGAACACAATTCGCATACGCTCACAGCCTCCGGATCAGGTCCGCAGAACGTCTCGCCCTGCTCAGCGGCGGCGCGCAGCGCCGACCGCTGCAGCAGGCTGGTTTGGCGGCGACGCGGAGCCGACGTTGAGACACCTTCAGTACGAGGGTACTCTTATTAATTATTCAGTCGGCTCGGAGGTATACGCCTGCCGTCTCGAACGCTTCTTCTGGTGTCCCGTGCAAGCTTCCAGTATCAAAGAAGCACGGCTCATACTTCTCGTGACTATAGGTGTAAAAGGCCATGGTCCACTGGTCCTCGTTACCGTGGTAGCGCAGCCGGCAGAGGTGGAAGGGCGTGCCGCGCAGGCGCTCCAAATACTGTTCTCGGCTTTCCCCAAGAGCGCGGAGCAGGCCACGTGAAGGCTCCGGAGGTTCAGTGTAGGCGTCGACATAGCAGAGATGGCCTCGAAAGCGTATGCCCAGACGCGTGAACCTCCCAGCGTAGTGAGTCTCGGCGTACGAGCAGATGCGCTGCTCGGTACGCTCCCGGACCTGAGCCGGAATCTTGACTCCGCCGGAGTGAGGGCTGTAAAGCCAGACTCGCTTCACCGCTCTCCTTCACCAGCGCCAACTTCTCGCCGCCGAACGGCCTTTGAGGTAAGCGGCGGCGCCAGCCGGCCGTTTGACCGAAGGGTTATGCATTCTTCTCCTGACGTCGATGCTTTCCAAGAATCGCCGCATATGTGGCGTGGGAAACGTGTAGAAGGTCGCCCTGAAAGCTGCCGATCCTGCTCATGATCTCGTTCAGCTCGCTCTTGGGACCTCCAATATGAATCCCAAGCGCTGTTATCGTAACAGCTTCAGCGATGGGTAGCGCTGTGGTCGCTGGCGTCTCGTCCTCTCCTCCCGCCCATGCAGGAAGGCGTTCCGAGGCGAGGTGTCTGAGAGCCTTCCGAATCTCACTTTCGTCCCAGTGGTACGAGAGCTTGTTGCGACCGAATGCGACGAGGCGCGCCCGGAGCGACTCGGGTCTCCCGCGATCACATTCGACGACGAGTCTCGCAAACCTTGCATTCATCTCGTCATCAGGAAAGGGATGCACTCCATCGAAGGCTCCGTTGTGTCGAGCTGCCTGAAATGCCGCCGCGGCCTCGTGGGCGAGCCCCAAGCAAAGCAGCATGAAGTAATGCTTGGTTTCGCGGTATGCGCGCGTTTCGGGAAGAACTGGTCCCAGAAGGCGGCCGATGAGGCTAAGCCCTGTCCCGCTACCACCAAGCGTACAACTGCGACTCGCTTGGGGTCATCGGCGGGAAAGACGTCACCCACGTTGAACTCTGGGACATCGGTCATCTACGCGTGTCCTTCGGCAAGCTGCGCATAACGTGCTTGCCCCTCACCGGCGGCGTCAGCCGCCCGGTGCAGGGGCGGGGTTGGCCGGATCCAACCTGGGCCGCAGTGGTTGCGGAACAGGCCCCTGGAGGCTTTAGCTTGGCTGCGACCGACCACAGCGCTGGCTGCCCAAGGCTCTTCCATGAGAAGCACGGAACTGGTCGATGGAGCGCGGGCTCCCTCACATCCCGGATGAGAGGGGGTGCAAGGCTCCGAGCCGCCTTCCCTGGTAAGACTCACCTCGCGAGAGGGCGATTGCGCTTCAGGACGCGCGGTGCCAGACCGTTCACATCCGGGATGCCCCGGAGTGCAAGGCTTCGAGGCATTGACGTCGGGCTGGGAGAAGAAGGGCGAGGAAGAGTTTATATGAGCAGATGGGGCCAGAGGTTCTCCACATCCGGGAAACCCGGGACTGCATGCCTTGGAGCTGTTTTCGCCGGCGACAAGCAGCACAAGAGTGAGGAGTTCGGCCACGTACCTCATCACGGCTGCCCTCCGGTCAACTGTGATATTAGTAGGATGAGCCAAATGGCCCCGAACAACGCGGGTAGGAGATGGGCGAGTATCCATGTTGCGGATACCCGGTACAATCCGCTGGTCCGTTGGGATCGGGTTGCCCTGTATTCGGGCATGAACTGTGCCGCACGGGTCCTCAAGAGGTTGAGGATGTATCTCTGTTTACTCTGCGCATACCACCAGAGCCCGGTTAGAAGGACTCCCAGTGCCGCAACGAGGAGAAGTGCAGCTCGCGGAATGACCTCGCGGTCGCCTAGGCCTAAGACCCCGACCACGCCCAGTAGAACGGACTCGAAGACAACAAAGAAGTTCAAGCGCTCGTTGAAATGGGTATCAACCGACTGCCGATGCTGCCACAGTCGGTCGATCTCGGCTTGGCGCGAAGCCTCAGCCGCGCTGCTGCCCTTCACTGATTCCTCCTACGTCCTCCAACGGTCGATCCCTCGTAGTTTCCGGCCAACGGCCTGGCCCCTCACCGGCGGCGCCAGCCGCCCGGTGCAGGGGGCGGTTAGGCGGGCGTTCCAGTCCGGGCTTAGGCATGACCTCCAGACTCCGGCTGAGATCTCAGCGCCTCGGTCTCCTTGACGACTCTCCTCAGAAAGATGCCGTCGACTGCAGCAGTAATCAATTGAAATCCAGCGCCTGTGAACGGCATTACTGCTGCCCAATTGCATATCGTGCGGAAGTGATCGGGACTTGGTACCGAGTCACGAAGGTCGGGCAGCGCGACGATGATGACCCCCAGAACAAGAGAGATAACAGCTAGAGCCACCTTGAGCGGGAGCCATTGAATCAGGAGCAGCCGTCGAAGGTATGGAACTGGCAGATCTTGGCCCTCAAGCTTCCCAAGGATAATCCGGTCCCGGAGGTCTCCGACCAGCTTCATGCCGGAGAAAACGGATGATGTCCCGGCCCAGAACGCGCCGAGAAGCACCAGGGCCAATTCGACATCGTTCATCGGATCAACATCCGCCTAACCGGTGCTTCTACGGATTCCACGTCGATAAGTGGGGGACGAAAGTCGACACGCCGGCGCGCATTCTTCGACTGGTAGACCTATAGCCATCTGTCTAGACTCTAAGGATCTAGGTAAGTGTACATCGAATCGAGGCTCGCCCGCAACTGGCCTTCTCCCGCCGCATAGTCGTCCGGCCCTGGGCGTCGATAAGTCTTATGGCGACGGCCGCTTATGCGGGGAGCGGGCCGGGATCTCAGCCTTCCCGGTTCGGAATCGCGCCGGCACTCACAACTTGCGGCGGCTCTTGGGTTTGCGCTCGGTGGGCCGCGGAGGGGGCGTTGTTGGCGATTCGCTGAGATGGCGTATCGCCCGGATACGACGTGATCTGCGAGATTCCTTGACCTCTGCTACAGAAGCTGAAGCACGGCCGGGTAAGCGCTGGCGACGTTATGGCCTGGCGAGCGTGCCTCGACCGCTCGCCGCTCACAGCAGATCCGCAGGGCTGCGCACGCCTCTTCCCCCGCGGTTGAGAACGTGGGTGTAGATCATGGTCGTCTTGAGGTTGTGGTGGCCGAGCAGTTCCTGGACCGCGCGGATGTCCAGGGAGCGCCTACCGCGAGCGGGCGGCCTGCCGGAGGAGGGCCGCGAACGCGCGCTCGTCGATCCCGGACGGGTCGCGCACCTTGATGTGCCGCACGAATTTCCCGGCGCCTTCGAGCAGTCCCTTCGGATCTTTCAGGGCGGATCCCCTGAAGAAGCCGAACTGCACGTATCCCGGCGCGGAGTAGACGTACGCCACGGGCCCGCTCGCGCCGACCCAGCACTCGTTCCCCCACTTGACCGCTTCGCTCAGACCGGGCTCCTTGCGCTGCACGAACTCGCGCAGCGCACGGATGATCGCTCGATTCGGGGCGGGCTGGTCCGCGAGGTACTCGTCGAAGCTCGCATAGGCCTTCATCCGCGGCATCGCTGACTCCTCACCGCCGGCTCGGTTCGGTTTGCTTTCGTCGCCGGAACGGCCGGGGTTCTCACCCGGGATCGAACCGCGCGTGGAAGCCTAGCGGAATCGGCTCGGCGAGCGGCAGGCGCGCGATCGGCCCGCCCCCGACCCGGTGGGCGTCGAAGAGCAGGAACGCGCCGGCGTCGCGCGGGGCGTCGTACTCCTGGATCAGGACCCAGCCGGCGGGCTCGCCGGGAGCGGCGGCCGGGTCCGGGAGGAAGACCGGCTCGCCGCCGAGGTAGCGGCCGGGGGGCGCCTGGTAGAGGCCGACCGGCTCGGGGCGGCCCCAGCCGCAGTGGACGAGCTGGTCGAAGAACTTGCGGCCGCGGCGGCCGGCGGCGGAGATGCCGAGCATCCAGAACTCGCCGTAGGCGCGGCAGCGCAGGCGCTGGTCGGGCGAGGGGAAGTCGGGGGCGCGGTCGTAGGCGAGGGCGCGGCGGGAGATCAGCTCCCAGCGGCGGGTGTCGATCACGAGGCGCACCGGGCGGCCGGGGGCGACCTCGCGGAAGAGGTGCGGCAGCGGCTGGTACTGGTCGTAGACCGGGCGGTCGAGCTCGACGACGTCGACGACGAGCAACGGGCCGTCGCCGGCTCCCCCGGCCTCGGGCGGCGCGACGACCTCGCCGTCCTCGGGCAACCGCTCGGTCTCGAATGCGTTGACCAGGTGCAGGCAGTAGGCGGTGCCGAGCGGGATCTCGGCCAAGGGAGCCCCGTCGTCGCGGCGCGCGATCAAGAGCCGGCTCCCCAGCTCCGGGCGCCAGCGGAGGCACTCCATGACCGAGCGGCCGCCGGCGAGCAGGCCCTCGACCTCCATCACGAACGGCGCCAGGTAGAAGACCGCGTGGCGCGCGGACAGGCCGAAATCGTGCATCGAGCAGGGGTAGGGGAGGTCGAGCCGCCGGCGGTAGGCCATGGCGCCGCCGGCGGCGAAGCGGTAGAGGTGGAGGCACGGCCGGCGCGCCGCCAGCGAGACGCCGAAGTTGAACATCTCGCCGCTCGCCGGGTCGATCGCCGGGTGCGCCGAGAGCGGGCTGATCGCGTTGAGCCGGCCGCCGAACGTGTGCTCGCCGAGGGTCTCGAGGGTCTCGGGGTCGAGCGCCCAGGGGAGGCCCTGCTCGCCGAAGGCGAGCACCTGGCCGGCCCACGGGTAGACGCTGACGTTGACCGGGTTTTCGAGCCCGATGCCGCGGCGCAGGCGGTCGCCCTCCCACGCCGTGCCGAAGGTGCGGTAGAGGGCGCGGCCGGCGGCCTCCTCGTCGCGGCGCTTGGTGCTGTCGACCCAGCGGCAGGCGAACGCGGCGCCGCCGGCGCCGTCGAACGCGAGGCGGCTGACCATGCCGTCGCCGTCGAGCCAGTGCCGGTAGGCGCGGCCGCCGCGGGCGAAGCGCGACGGGCCGTTCAAGTAGTAACGGCCGCGGAGGCCCGGCGGCAGCGCGCCCTCGATGCGCTCGAGCGGGTAGCTCGCCTCTTTGGGCAGGCGGGCGAACAGGGCGTCGAGGCCGGGGGCGAGGTCGGGGAAGGCTTCGCTCACCGCGCGGCCTCGGCGCCCCTCGCCGCCGCCGGCTCCTCCGCCGCCGGCGGCGCCGCGACCTTCCGCGCCCCGGCCTTGCGACCGCTCCGGCCCCTCCCCTTCTCCCGCGGCGGCGCCGGGAAGACATCCATCACCGAGGCGTCGAACCGCCACTCCCACCGCTCGCCCGAGCGCGACGAGGCGGCCCAGCGGCGGCGCCACTCCTCGGGCGCGAACGCCAGCTCGGCGGGGTCGATCGCGGCCACGAACTCGCGGTCGTGGATCAGCTCGGGCGCGCCGAGCACGACGGAGGCGGTGCGCGCCGCGATGAAGCGCGCCAGCTCTTCGACGTTGTCGAGCTGCTCGGCGAGCACGCGCCGCGCCTCTTCGACGGTCACCCCCACCCGGTAGAAGGTCCTGCGCGCCGAGGCCAGCGGCCCGAGGTCGGTGAAGTCGAAGTAGACCGGATCCGGCGGCAGCGTCGCGTGGCGCTTGCGCCACTGGTAGTAGCCGGAGATCAGCCGCTGCATGCCGGCGTTCATCGGCCCCAGGCGCGAGAAGGCCTTGAGCCAGGAGACCAGGAACCGGCGGTCGGTGAACCGGTGGTTGATGAACGGGAAGACGTAGAACGCGAAGTAGATCGTCAGCTCCCAGGTGTACTTCAGGCTGAACGCCTCGGGGTCGCCGAGCGCGTCGTAGCTGTCGGCGTAGGACGGCAGGTAGGCGGCGTAGACCGCGCGCATCACCTGCTCGTAGAGGCGGACCTTCCCCGCCAGCTCGGCGTCGCCGGTCTCGATCGCGTCGACGATCAGCGTGTTGTAGATCGAGATCAGGTCGCTCCCCGGGCTGTAGAGCGGGTCGGTGAACCGGCCGGCCTCGCCGGCCATCGCCCAGCGGCCGGCGCTGATCGTGCGCCCGCAGTCGTGGGCGTAGTCGCGGAGCATCGCGCTGTAGAGCACCTTGCGGTGCGGCAGGTCGCGCGCGAAGAGCGGATGGCGCTCGATCACCCAGCGGGTGGCCAGCTCGGGGGTGCGGATCTCCGCCGGGTCGACGACGCCGTGCTCGTAGACGATGCCGAGGCTGGTCTTGCCCTGGAGCGGGATGACCCAGAACCAGTAGCCCTCGCCGCAGAAGTGGTTGGTCGCGAGCCAGAGCGGCAGGTGGCCGTAGCGCGCGCGCGCGGGGTCGGTCAGGCGCTCGAGCTTGGTGCGGTCGGTCAGCTTCTCGAAATCGACCAGGCCGTCGACCCACCAGAAGTAGGCGCCGTGGCGGATCGGGTTGCGGCGCAGGAGCTGCATCTGCTTGGCGAGCACGCGGTTGCGGCCGCTGGCGTCGATCACCCAGCCGGCGGCGACGGCGTGCGCGCCCTCGGCGGTGGTGAAGCTCACGCGGTGGTCGCCGGCCGCGCCGGCGCCCGGGCCCTGCGCGCGGCTCGAGCCGCGGGCGCGCTCCGAGGAGGCCTG
>CAZNIX010000109.1:0-11570 GCA_964573125.1 uncultured Thermoanaerobaculia bacterium | reverse complement strand
GCCGCCGAGCTCCACGATCACGGCCGCGGGAGGCGCCGCGATCAGCGCGACCACCGCGGCGGTCGAGTCCTGCGGCGTCGCGACCATGCCGCGGAACGAGCTGGCGAGCGCGACGACCACCGCGAGCACCGCCGCGCCGCCGAGGGCGAGCCCGACGCCGACGCCGGTGTAGGCCGCGAGCCGCCCCGAGAACACCAGCGCCGCGAACGAGATCGCGACGATGACCACGATCGGCCCGACCGCCAGCGCCGCCGCCAGCGCCGGCAGCAGCCGGCGCGGCGCCAGCTCGGCGGCGAGGCCCCGGGCGGCCCCGGCCGGGGGCGAATTCGGCATGCTGGCTGGGAAGGTAGCAGAAGAGCCGGTCGCAGGGGACGCTCGTGCGCGCCGCGTCACCGACTCGTGGGCAACCCTGGCGGCCGGAGGGTCCCCACCGCCCGCCAGGGTGGGCTGCGGCATCACCGGCTCGCCGACCCTGGCTCGTGAAGCGCCCCGCCCCCTCGCTCGAGGGAGCGGGGTCGGAACCTGCGGGCGGCCGGGCTACCCGGCGGCGGCCTCGGCCTTCAGCAGCTCGGCGAGGGCGCCGAGGCGCGCGCCCCAGTAGGCCTTGCGCGCCTCGGCGTCGGCCTTGTTCGCGAGCTTCTGGTGGGTGACCGCGACCTCGCTCTTGGCGTCGCCCTTGGCGACGAACCAGAAGACGACGGCGGTGCCGTCCTCCCAGGTGAAGCGCGCCGCATGCTCGGAGGTGGTCTTGCGCTGGGTCGGCTTGGCGTCCGGCAGCCAGCGGGCGCGGGTGCGCCCGTCGACGACCGCGCGGCGGAGCTGCTCGACCGGCACCGGCACGGTCTTGCTCTTGTTCGCCTCGTAGGCGCCGCCCCGCCGCTGGCCGATCGCGCGCAGGCCCTTGATCCGCTCGTAGCCCACGGTCACCGTCTGCGCCCACCAGCCGGGGATCTTGTACTTCTCGTGGACGTACTCGGCGATCTCGCCGTGCGACCACGACGCCGCGCCCTTGGCGTCGAGGGCCGCGACCCAGCGCTCCCAGCCGCAGCCGGTCTTCGCCTTGACCGTCTCGTCGCTCATGCCGGCGAGCGCGGCGTAGTCGGGCGCGGCGGCCGGCGCGGGCGGTGCCGGCTGCGGCGTAACGTCCTCCCGCCGTGCGGACCGGCGGGCCTTCTTGGCGAGCAGTTTGGCGCGGGCTGCGGTATAGGACTCGCCCGTCTTCTGCATCCGGGCGCGGGTGAGGCGCTTGAGGTCCTTCTGCTTCGGCATCACGATTCTCCCTTCGTCCGCGCCGCGGGCCTGGCCCCCCAGCGGCGCGGCCGACGCGGCGGCGCGAAGGTTTTCGTGACTGCCGATCCGGGAGTATGCCCCCCTTTGCCTCCTGCGCGCCCTCGCTGGGGGAGGGCCGGTGAGGTTGGGCGTGGACCGTCGCCGTCGGGCGTAGCTTGAACCAACGAGGGCCGGCGGGTCAAGCCCGGGATCGGGTACCCGCCGCGATGCCTCGCGACATCGACCCACGATGTTTCATTCCGCGTCAACAAACCGCGCCGGCGAACGCCTTTCCGCCCGGGCGGCCGGATGGGAATCCGGGTTACGATGCGAATCAACTGGGCGGTCATGACGACACGGCGAACCCTGTCGGAAGTCCACGAGCGTCTCGTCGAGCGCCACGGCGCGGTGGCCGGCCCCGGGCTCGAGGATCCGTTCCACCTCATCCTCTGGGAGCAGGTCGCCTACCTGGTCGACGACGGCCGGCGGCGGGAGGCCTTCGACCTCCTCGCGCGTCGCGTCGGCCTCTCGCCGCACGCGATCCTCGCGGCGCCGCTCGAACTCCTCACCGAGATCGCGGCGGCGGGAGGGTCGATCGGCAGCGAGACGCGGGCGGCCCGGATGCAGGAATCCGCGCGCAAGGTCGTCTCCGCGTGGGGCGGAGACCTCAGGCGGGCCCTCGGCCTGCCGCTCGCGCAGGCGACGCGAGCGCTGACCGGCTTCCCGATGATCGGCAAGCCGGGGGCGGAGAAGATCCTGCTCCTCACCCGGACCCGTCCCGTGCTCGCGCTGGAGTCCAACGGGCTCCGCGTCCTGCTCCGCCTCGGCTACGGCGAGGAGGGCAGCCGGTACGACCAGACCTACGCCAGCGTCCGCGCGGCGGTCGACGGCGAGGCCGGCGTCGACCACGACCGGCTGATCGCGCTCCGCGAGCTGCTGCGCCGTCACGGCCAGACCGTCTGCCGGCACAACCGGCCCGCTTGCCACGAATGCCCGCTGTCCGGGATCTGCGCATACTACGCGGACCGGCACTGACGGGTGCGGAGACCAACGCCGCCCCGTCGCCGATTCTCCTGCGTCCGCTCTTAGAGCAGGCCGGGGTACTCGTCCGGCGAGGAGCGGCGGTAAAGTGACACCGATGGACCCGCGCGCCGTCACCCGCATGCTGTCGGAGATCGCCGAGACCGCGGCGGAGACGCTCGAGCTGCAGGACGTCTTCGACCGCGTGGCGACGTCCGTGCGGGCGCTGATCCCGATCGACAACATGGGAGTGGTGCGCATCGTCGACGGCGAGCGGGCGGTGGTGCACGCGACCACGGTGCGCATCGAGGGGTGCGACGCGGTCTGCTCGGAGCCCTTCCCGCTCACCGCCTGGTCGCCGCGCATCCGCCCGCGGCCGGGCGCGGTCGCCCGGGTCGACGACGCCCCCGCCGAGCTCGATCCCGCGTTCCCGGTCGACGCCGACATCCTCGCGGGGGGCGTCAGGTCCTCGCTGTGGGAGCCGTTCCGCGGCCCGGGGTCGTTCGCCGGCGGCATCTGGCTCTGCTCGTACGCCCCGCGCGCGTTCACCGGCGAGCACCAGGAGGTGCTGCCGCCGATCGCCGCGCTGCTCGGCTCGGCGCTCGAGCACTGGCGGATCTGGGACGCCGAGCGCCGCCGCCGCGAGCGGCTCGACCGGCTCGAGACCGCGCTCGGGATGCTCGCCCAGGCGCTCGACCCGCGCGAGGTGTTCACCGAGATCTCGGACGCCGTCAAGCCGGTCCTCGAACACGACGTGCTCGTCCTCACCGAGCTCGACGACCGCGCGCGCACGTTCCAGGTCGTGACCTACGCCGGCGAGCCCGACGCCCCGGCGCCCGAGGGGCCGGTCGCGCTCACCGCCGAGGAGTCCGCCAACCGTCTGCTCGACTACGAGATCGTGCGCGACACCGTGGCCGAGATCCCGCCGACGACCGAGCGCAACCGGCTGCTGCTCGCGACCGGGATGCGCTCCTGGCTGCGGGTGCCGGTCAAGCTGTGGGGCGAGGTGCGCGGCTCGCTCGGCTTCCTCGCCCGCGCGCCCGCGCGCTACGCGCCGGCGGACGCGGAGGTCGCCCGCCGCGTCGCCGACCGCATCGCGCTCGCGCTCTCCCACCACCGGCTGGCGGCGGAGGCGCAGGCCGCCGCCGCCGAGCGCGAGCGCGCCGAGCGCCTCGAGGCGACGGTCGCCACGCTCACGCGAGAGCTGGAGTCGCGGCAGGAGATCCGCATCGTCGGCCGCTCGCGCTCGTGGCAGGAGGTCCTGCGCCAGGCCGGGCGCGTCGCCTCGGCCGAGACCACGGTCTTGATCACCGGCGAGTCGGGCACCGGCAAGGAGGTGGTCGCGCGCCTGCTCCACGAGGGCTCGCCGCGCGCCGGCCGGCCGCTCGTCGCGATCAACTGCGCGGCGCTCCCCGAGCAGCTCCTCGAGTCCGAGCTGTTCGGCCACGAGAAGGGGGCGTTCACCGGCGCCGTCGCGACCAAGATCGGCCGCCTCGAGCAGGCCGCGGGCGGCACGCTCTTCCTCGACGAGATCGGCGAGATGAGCCCGCTCGTCCAGGCCAAGCTCCTGCGCGTGCTCGAGGTGCGCGAGTTCCAGCGCCTGGGCGGGACGCGCACGCTCAAGACCGACGTGCGCGTGCTCGCGGCCACCCACAAGGACCTCGGGGCGGCGATCGCGCGCGGCGAGTTCCGCGACGACCTCTACTACCGGCTCAACGTGTTCGAGATCGCCATCCCGCCGCTGCGCGCGCGCCCCGACGACGTGCTGCTGCTCGCCGACTCGTTCCTCGCCGAGCTGGGGCCGGCGATGGGCCGCCCGGCCGAGGGGATCTCGCGCGACGCCCGCGACTGGCTGCTCGCCTACCCGTGGCCGGGCAACGTGCGGGAGCTGCGCAACGCGATCGAGCGGGCGCTGCTCCTCTGCGACGGCGGCCTGATCACCCGCGACCACCTGCCGGCCGCGGTCGCCCGGCCCGAGGAGGCGCGCCCGCCCGGGGGCAACGGCCGGCCGGCCGAGGGCGCGCTCGATCTCGACGCCCCGCTCCCGCCGGGCGGCATCGACCTCGACGACCTCGAGCGCTCGTTCGTCGCCAAGGCGCTCGCGCAGACCCGCGGCAACAAGTCCAAGGCCTCGCGCCTGCTCGGCCTCACCCGCGCCCAGCTCTACTCGCGGATCGAGAAGTACGGGTTGGGCTAGCGTTAGCGGCCCGGCGGGGCCGGAGAGTCCCTCGAGCGCCCCGGGCTCAGCGAACCGGCGCGGCCACCGCCTCGGCGGCCAGCCGCCGGAGCAGCTCCCAGCAGCGCCGGACGTCGTCCTCGGTCGTGCGCAGGTTGCCGACCGCGAGGCGCAGGACGTAGCGGCCGCCGAGCTTCGCGTGCGAGAGGAAGACCTCGCCGGTCGCGTTCGCGGCCGCGAGCAGGCGCTCGTTGAAGATGTCCTGGCCTGCGCCGTCGCCTTCGAGCGCGGGCGGGACGGCGCGGAAGCAGACGACGCCGAAGCCGACCGGCGAGGCGCGCTCGAAGCCCGGCTCGGCGTCCACCCACTCCGCGAACAGCGCGGCCAGGCGCAGGTGCTCGGCGAGGCGGGCGCGGATCCCCTCGAGGCCGAAGAAGCGCAGCACCGCCCAGAGCTTGAGCGCGCGGAAGCGGCGGCCGAGCTGGAAGCCGGTGTCCATCAGGTTCCTGACCTCGGGCGCCTCGCTGGTCCTGAGAAACTCCGGGGTGAGCGCGAAGGCATGGCGTAGGCGGTCCATCTTCGGGGTGTAGAGGACCGAGAGGTCGAACGGCACGAACAGCCACTTGTGGGGATTGACGATCAGCGAGTCGGCGCGCTCGACGCCGGCGAACTCGGCGCGCCGCTCGGGGAGGAGCATCGCGGCGCCGGCGTAGGCGGCGTCGACGTGGAGCCAGATCCCCTCGCGGGCGCACAGGTCGGCGACCGCCGGCACGGGATCCGAGCTGCCCGCGGCGGTGGTGCCGATCGTCGCCACCACCGCGAGCGGCGCGATGCCGGCCGCGCGGTCCTCGGCGACCGCCGCGGCGAGCGCCGCGGGGACGAGGCGGTGGGCGGCGTCGGCGGCGACCCGGCGGAGCGCCTGATGCCCGAGCCCGAGCGTGATCGCCGCCTTGTCGGCCGCGGAGTGCGCGTGCTCGGAGGCGTAGACCCGCAGCGGCGGCAGCGCCCGCCCGGCGAGGCCGCGCGCGCGCACCTCGGGCACTGCTTCCTCGCGCGCGGCGGCGAGCGCGTGGACGATGCCGGTCGAGGCGGTGTCGTAGATCACCCCCTCCCAGCCGGCCGGCAGCCCCATCGCGTCGCGCAGCCAGCCGAGCGCGACCTCCTCCAGCTCGGTCGCCGCCGGCGACGTCCGCCACAGCATCGCCTGCTGCGAGACCGCGGTCGACAGGAAGTCCGCGAGCGCCCCGACCGCCGAGAAGCCGCACGGGAAGTAGGCGAAGTAGCGCGGGTGGTTCCACAGCGTGAGCCCCGGCACGAGCACCCGCTCGAAATCGGCGAGGATGCGCTCGAACGGCTCGCCCTCCTCGGGCGCCGCCTCCGGCAACGCGGCGCGGATCTCCCCGGGCTTGACGCGCGGCAGGACCGGGCGCGCGTCGAGGCCGTCGAGGTAGTCGGCGATCCAGTCGACGAGCCGGTGGCCGGCGGCGCGGAAGTCGGCGGTCGGGATGTCTCCGAGGTCGGCGTGGCTCATGGAGCGTGACCATATCGGAGTGTCCAGAATGGGCGAAGGTCTTCGCCCCACGGCACGCCCACCGGAATGAGACAAGAGAATGCGCGGAATGAAACGAAATCACATTCCCGCGGGCTCGCCACCCGAGAATGAGACAGACGAACGCATTCTGACCTCTTGGGTGACGCCCGCTCGACCCCGGGCGGTCAGACGCCGGCGCGGTCGTAGAGGGACTCGACCTCGAGGCGGCAGCCGATCGCGGCGAGATCCACCGTCCCCGCCTCGGTGGCCGCGTGCGACCACCCGTCGCGCACCTCGCGGCGCCGGACCTCGATCCGCCGGCGATCGTGGGCGACCAGCACGCACTCGCGGAGCGAAGGGATCTGCTGGTAGTGCTCCAGCTTCTCGCCCCGGTCGTACGCCTCGGTGCTCGGGCTGAGGATCTCGACGATCAGCGCCGGGTTGGTGATCGTGTCCGAGTTCTCGGGATCGCGCTCGAGGGCGCCGCACGCGACGGTGACGTCGGGATAGGTCGCAAGCCCGGTCGCGAGCACCCGCACGCGCAGGTCGGACCTGAAGATCCGGCAGTCGCTGCCCTCAAGCTGGGCGAAAAGGGCGCCGCCCACGGCCGCCGCCAGCGCGGCGTGCTCCGGCGTGCCGCCGGCCATCGCGTAGATCTCGCCGGCGAAGTACCCGTGCTTGACGTTGCTCGCCTCCTCGAGGCTGAGGTAGTCGCGGAACGTGAAATGGCGCCGTGGGGCAGGAGCGATCATCGACCTTCAGCGTAACACGGCAAGCCCGCCTGGCCCGGCGACCGCCCGGGCGGCGAGCGCGGTCAGCGCCTCGAACTCGGCGCGCGGTGCGGAAAACCCGCTCGCCGGGATCTGTGGAGGGGGTGGCTGGTAACGGTCATTCCTACTCCGACTCCTGCTGAGTGCGGCCGCTCCCGCGCGGGCGGACATGCGGCCGCCGCCCAGCGGGCGGAACCGCCCGTTCGCGGGCGCGCACGGACCGCCGGGCGAGACGGTCCGCCGGCCGGGGAGCGCAGGCCGGTATCCTCGCTCCCGGGATGCACCCCCACGGTGCGGATCGGAGGCGTCGATGGCGGCAGCGACGAGGGCGGCCGGGTGTGGTCGGCCGTGACCGGGCTGCGGGGAGCCCGATGAGGTGCCGATTCACCGACACACTGGCGATTTCCAGACACTTAGCGCCGTCGCCGCCTGACCGGATCCCGCGGCGCCAGCGTGGCTTCCCGTCCATTCAACTCCTTGAGATCCAGTCACTTGAGAGCCGCGATGGAGCGGTCGCCCCGCCGTTGGCACGCCTCTTGGTCTACACCCCCGCCGGGAGGGCGACCGCCATGAGCCAGCGCAACGTCGAACAGGTGATCGGACGGCTGGTGACCGACGAGGGGTTCCGCCGCCGGTTCGCCGCCGATCCGAGTGCCGCGATCCAGGAGCTGATCGAGAGCGGCCTGCATTTCAACGTCTGCGAGGTGCGGGCGCTGATCGCGCTCGACCGCGAACGGGTCGCCCGCTTCGCCGAGGCGATCCACCCCTCGATCCAGAAGGTCGAGCTGAGAGCGCCGGACGCCGAGCCCGAGGCGAAAGTCGAAAGCGACGTCGAAAGCGAGCCCCGCCGTTCGACGAAGGAACGGAAGGGCGACGAGGACGCGGCGGCCGCCGCCGTCGCGCAAGCCGACACCGTGGGAGACTGTCCGTGAGAGCGACGATCACACCGGGAGCGCGGGCGCGGGCCGCCGCGGCGGCGCTCCTTCTCGCGCTCGCCCCGCCCGCCTTCGCGTCGGCGGCCGGCGCGGCGCACGAGCTGACCCTCGAGGCGGCGATCGCGCGCGCCCTCGAGAACAACGAAGCGATCCTGATCGAGCGCGCGGCGCTCATTACGGCCGGCGCCGCGATCGGCGGCGCCGAGGGCGCCTACGATCCGCTGCTCGGGGTCGAGGCCGGCTGGCGGCAAACCACCGCGCCGGTCAACTCGGCGTTCTCGGGCGCGCCCGCGGGCGAGCTGGCGCCGACCACCGAGGCCGCCGAGGCGAGCGCGGCGGTCACCCGTCTCCTGCCCACCGGCGGCGAGCTGTCGGTGTCGGCGGCGAGCGCGCGCACCGAGTCCGACGGCGCGTTCGCCTTCCTCTCCCCGGCGTACGACTCGCGGCTGGGCGTGGCGTACCGGCAGCCGCTCCTGCGCGACCGCTCAATCGACGGCGCCCGGCTCGGGCTGCGCGTCGCCGCCGCCGACCGCGACCGCGCCGCCGCGTCGCTCCGGCGGGAGGTGATCGAGACCGTCGCCGCGGTCGAGCGCGCGTACTGGACGCTGGTCGCCGCCCGGCGCGAGATCGCGGTCCGCGAGGAGGCCGTGGCGCTCGCCTCGGAGCAACTCTCGGAGACCGAAATCCGTATCGAGAACGGGGCCGCGCCCGAGACCGAGATCGCGCAGCCGCGCGCCGAGCTGGAACGCCGGCGCGGCGAGCTGCTCGCGGCGCAGGAGGCGGTCGCCCGCGGCGAGACCACGCTCAAGCGGCTGATCCTCGCCGCCGACGACGGCGATCTCTGGCCGGCGCGGCTGGTGCCGGTCGAGGAGGCGGAGGTCGAGAGGGTGCCGGTGGACGTCGATGCCGCGATGGCGCAGGCGCTGGCACTGCGCGCGGAGCTCGAGGCCGCCGAGGCCGCCGTCGAGCGCCGCCGCGCCGAGAGCGCGTTCGCCCGCGACGGGATCAAACCGGCGCTCGATCTGGTTGTCTCCTACGACCGTTTCGGGCTCGCCGGCTCGCGCAACCCGGCGAGCGAGCCGATCCCGGGGCTGCCGGCCGACGTCCCGCCCGGCCTCGAAGGGGGCTTCGGCGACGCGCTCGACCGGCTCGCCGACGGCGATTTCGACGACGCCCGGATCGGGCTCGTGTTCGAGCTGCCGCTCGGCAACCGCGCCGCGCGCGCGGCCGCCGAGATCGCGGCGCAGACCGAGCGCCAGGCCGAGGCCGAGCTGGCGCGCGCGCGCAAGGCGGTGCGCGCCGAGGTGCTCGACGCTGCGGCCACGCTCGAGACCGCGGGCGGCCGCATCGACGCCGCCCGCGCCGAGCGCGCCGCGGCCGAGGTCCAGCTCGCGGCCGAGCGTGAGCGCTTCGCGGTCGGGCTGTCGACGAACTTCCTGGTGCTCACGCGCCAGAACGACCTCGCGAGCGCGCGGCTGGCCGAGATCGCGGCGCTCACCGACTACCGGACGGCGCGCACCGAAATGGGCCGCGCCACCGGGTCGCTGCTCGAAGAGCGCGGCATTGAAATCCAAGCAAGGTAATCCGGCAAGGTAATCCGGCCGAGGCAATACGGAGGCTTTTTTCCACCATGGCGAAACGGATGATCCTGATGTTGATCGCGGTGGCAGCGGTCGTCACCGCGCTCGGCACCGTGAAGTTCCAGCAGATCCAGACCGCGATCGCGGAGGGCTCCTCGTTCCAGCCGCCGCCCGAGGCGGTGACCACGATCGTCGCCGGCGAGGAGCGGTGGGACGCGACCCTGGCGGCGATCGGCACGGTGACCGCGGTCCACGGCGTCACCGTCAGCGCCGATCTCCCGGGGATCGTCGAGCGCATCGCGTTCGAGTCCGGGCGCACGGTGCGCGCGGGCGACGTGCTGGTCAAGCTCGACACCCGCCAGGAGCGGGCGCAGCTCCGGAACGTCGAGGCGCAGCTCGAGCTCGCCCGGCTCCAGCGCGACCGCATGCGCGGCCTGCGCGAGAAGGGGGTGACCTCGCAGGCCGAGTACGACGCCGCCGCGGCCGCGTTCACCTCGGCGGAGGCGCGAGTGGGCGAGATCGAGGCGACCATCGACCGCAAGACGATCCGGGCGCCGTTCACCGGCGTCCTCGGCATCCGCCAGGTCAACCTCGGCCAGTACCTCAACGCCGGCGATCCCGTGGTGCCGCTGCAGTCGCTGCAGCCGATCTACGTCGACTTCGCGGTGCCCCAGCAGCAGGTCGGGCGGCTCGGGGCCGGCACCGAGGTCGAGGTCACCGCCGAGCACGCGGCCGGGGTCGTGGCCCGGGGTCAGGTCACGGCGGTCGACTCGATCGTCGACCGCGCGACCCGCAACGTCCAGGTCCAGGCCACGTTCGACAACCGCGACGGCGCGCTCCGCCCGGGGATGTTCGTCGAGGCGCGGGCGGTGCTCGGCGAGGGGAGCACGGTGGTCGCGCTGCCGGCGTCGGCGATCCACTACGCCCCCTACGGCGACTCGGTGTTCATCGTCGAGGACCTCGAGGCGCCCGGCGGCGGCAGCTACCGCGGCGTGCGCCAGCAGTTCGTCAAGCTCGACGGCGCGCGCGGCGACCAGGTCGCGGTGGTCTCCGGCGTCGCGCCGGGCGACGAGGTCGTGACCTCGGGCGTGTTCAAGCTCCGCCAGGGCGCCGCCGTGGTGGTCAACAACGAGATCCAACCCGCCAACGACCCGGCGCCGCGGCCCGAGAACAGTTGACCGCGAACCGTCGATCGAGCCGACCACCATGAAGATCACCGACCTGTTCATCAAGCGACCGGTCCTCGCGGTCGTCGTCAACCTGCTGATCCTGATCGCCGGCGTCCAGTCGGTACGGTCGCTCTCGGTGCGCCAGTACCCGCGCACCGACATCGCGGTGGTCAAGGTGACGACCGCCTACGTCGGCGCCAACGCCGATCTCGTGCGCGGCTTCATCACCACGCCGCTCGAGCGCGTGATCGCGAGCGCCGACGGCATCGACTTCATCGAGTCGTCGAGCGCCCAGGGGGTGTCGACGATCAGCGTCCACTTGAAGCTCAACTACGACACCAACGACGCGCTGACCCAGATCCAGGCCAAGGTCGCCCAGGTGCGCAACGACCTGCCGCCCGAGGCCGAGGCGCCGATCATCGAGCTCGAGACCGCGGACAACCAGTTCGCGGCGATGTACATCGGCTTCGCCTCCGCGGACCTCGACCAGAACCAGATCACCGACTACCTGACGCGGGTGGTCCAGCCGCGGCTGTCCTCGATCAGCGGCGTGCAGCGCGCCGACATCCTCGGCGGCCGCACGTTCGCCATGCGCGTCTGGCTCGACCCGCAGAAGATGGCCGCGCTCGGCATCGCGCCCTCGGCGGTGCGCGACGCGCTGGCCGAGAACAACTACCTGTCGGCGCTCGGGAGCACCAAGGGGACGATGACCTCGGTCAACCTGGTCGCCAACACCGACCTCCAGACCGTCGAGGAGTTCCGCCAGCTCGTGGTCAAGGAGGAGGACGGCGTGGTCGTGCGGCTGGGCGAGATCGCCGACGTCGTGCTCGGCGCCGAGAACTACGAGGCGGACGTCCGCTTCAGCGGCCAGACCGCGACGTTCATGGGCATCTGGGTGCTGCCGACCTCGAACTCGCTGGAGGTGATCGGCACCGTGCGCGACGCCATCCCCGAGATCCGGGCGCAGCTCCCGGCGGGGATGGAGGTCGGCATCCCCTACGACTCGACCGAGTACATCCGCAACGCCATCCGGGAGGTGCTCAAGACGCTGTCCGAGACGCTCCTGATCGTCGTCCTGGTGATCTTCCTCTTCCTCGGCTCGGCGCGCTCGGTGCTGATC
>CAZNIX010000108.1:0-11575 GCA_964573125.1 uncultured Thermoanaerobaculia bacterium | reverse complement strand
ACCTCCTGCGCAGCGACGGCGAGCGCGTCCGCGCGGCGCTCGTGGCGCGCGGCGGCGATCCGGCTGCGGTCGACGAGTGGCTGCGCCTCGACGGCGAGCGCCGCGCCGGGCTGGTCGAGGTCGAGGAGCTGAAGCACCGGCGCAACGAGGCGAGCAAGGAGATCGGCGCGCTCAAGCGCGCGGGAGGCGACGCCGCCGAGCGCATCGCCGAGGTCGGCCGCCTCAAGGCGCGGATCGCCGAGTTGGAAGCCGCGCTCGCCGGCGTCGAGCCGAGGCTCGCCGCAATCGAGCAGAGCCTGCCCAACCTCCCCGATCCGAGCTGCCCGGTAGGCAAGGACGCCACCGCCACCCGGGTCGAGCGCATCGTCGGCGAGCCGCCGGCGTTCGGCTTCGCGCCGCGCCCGCACTGGGATCTCGGGCCGGCGCTCGGCATCCTCGATTTCGAGCGCGGGGCCAAGGTCGCGGGCGCCCGCTTCACCGCCTACTTCGGCGCCGGCGCGCGGCTCGAGCGGGCGCTCGCCCAGTTCATGCTCGAGCTGCACACCGGCCGCCACGGCTACACCGAGGTGCTGCCGCCGTTCATCGTCAACGCGGCGTCGTTGTTCGGCACCGGCCAGCTCCCGAAGTTCGCGGCCGACCTCTTCAAGCTCGAGGGCCTCGACTACTACCTGGTGCCGACCGCCGAGGTGCCGGTCACCAACCTCCACCGCGGCGAGGTGCTCGAGGAGGCGGCGCTGCCGGTGCGCTACTGCGCCTACACGCCGTGCTTCCGCAGCGAGGCCGGCTCCTACGGCAAGGACGTGCGCGGCCTGATCCGCCAGCACCAGTTCAACAAGGTCGAGCTGGTCCAGCTCGTCCGCCCCGAGGCGAGCCGGGACGCGCTCGAGGAGCTGACCGGCCACGCCGAGGTGGTGCTCCAGGCGCTCGGCCTCCCCTACCGCGTGGTCACGCTCTCGACCGGCGACCTCGGCTTCTCCGCCGCCAAGACCTACGACCTCGAGGTCTGGCTCCCCGGCCAGGACGCCTACCGCGAGATCTCCTCGTGCTCCAACTTCACCGACTTCCAGGCCCGCCGCGCCGACCTCCGCTACCGCCCCGAAGGCGGCGGCAAGCCGCGCCATCTCCACACCCTGAACGGCTCCGGCCTCGCCGTCGGCCGCACCGTGGTCGCAATCCTCGAGAACTTCCAGCGCGAGGACGGGTCAGTGACGATCCCCGAGGCGCTGCGGCCGTGGATGGGCGGGCTGGAACGGATCGAGCCGCCCGGCTCGCCGTAGCGCCCGCGGGCGGGTTTCGCGCCCGGGGCGCGGCCACCGATCCGTTAGCATGCCCCCAGCGGAGGGGTGGCTGAGCGGTCGAAAGCAGCGGTCTTGAAAACCGCCGACGGTTCATCCCGTCCGTGGGTTCGAATCCCACCCCCTCCGCCGTCGCAAGAGGAGCCGGTTTCGCGCGGCAGGATGGTAGGCTCGCTCAGGCTGTGCAGTGAGGTGACGATGTCCTCCGTCGACGACCACGATGGCGGCTACTGGGTAGCCGGCACCCGAGTCTCTCTGGACTCCATCGTCTACGCCTTCCTCCAGGGCGACTCGCCGGAGTCGATCGCGCAGTCGTTTCCGGTGCTCACGCTGGAGCAGGTCTATGGCGCGGTGGCGTTTTACTTGGGCCATCGCGCCGAGATCGACGCCTACCTCGCGCGCAGCCGTCGCGACTACGAGGAGCTGCTCGAGAAGGCTCGTGAGGCAGACCCGATGTTCTATCGGAAGCTGGCGGACGCCCGCCGCGCCCGCGCCGGGGTCGGATGACCCTGCGCTTCCAGGCGGACGCCGACTTCAACGAGAAGATCATCGCCGCCGCACTTCGCCTCGAACCGTCTCTCGACTTCCGCACCGCCGACGCCGCCGGTTTGCGGGGTCTCCCGGACCCGGAGGTTCTCGCGTGCGCGGCCGCCGATGGCCGACTACTGGTGAGCCACGACCTGAGGACGATGCCGCGGCACTTCGGAGAGTTTGTGAGCACCTCGACGTCCCCGGAGGTCGTCATCGTCCCCCAGCACATGCCGATCGCCGTGGTCGTCGAGGAGTTGCTCCTGATCTGGTCGGCGAGCGAAGAGCCCGAGTGGCTCAACCGTCTATACGTCCTTCCGTCCTAATCGGCTCCGGGCGCGCCGCTCGGTCCTCCGGGGCGAGCCTCTGCAAGCCGAGCCGGCTCCTCCAGGACTTCGAGGACGGCCCGAGCGCAGTAGACCCGGTTGCGCTTCGCCTCGCCGATCAACGCGACGATCCCCGCCGACTCGAGCCGGTCGATCGCGCGCTGCGCGGTCGTGTAGGCGACGCCGAGACGTTCGGCCAGATTGGAGACCGTCCAGAAGGGATTCTCGGCGAACCGGTCGATCGCCTTTTCGGGTAGCTTGGACACAGTCTTCGCGAGCCGCTCCCGCCACGCCTGCAGCAAAGCGTCGATCCGGTCGATCCGGCCGAGGGCGTCCTCCGCCTGGTGCGCGACTCCGGCGAGGAAGTAGGCGAGCCAGGCCTCCCATTCACCCCGCTCGGTCACGGCGAGTAGCCGCGCGTAGTACTCCTGGCGCGTCGCCTCGAAGTAGGCGCTGAGGTAGAGCAAGGGCGCGGGCAGGATGTCCCTTTCGATCAGGAGCAGCGTGATGAGAAGGCGGCCGACGCGGCCGTTGCCGTCGAGGAACGGGTGGATCGCCTCGAACTGCGAGTGCGCGAGCGCGGCGTGGACCAGCGGCGGCAGCGCCTCGTCGTGGAGGAACCGTTCCCAGGCGCCGAGACAGCCCATCAGCTCGTCGGGCGGCGGGGGAACGTAGGTGGCGGTGTCGAGGGTGCACCCCGCCGGGCCGATCCAGTTCTGGCTGCGCCGGAACTCGCCCGGCGTCGCCATGTCGCCGCGGACGCCGCGCATGAGCCGTTCGTGCAGCTCCCGCACCAGGCGCAGCGACAACGGCAAGGTGCGCAGCCGCTCGACGCCGAACTCGAGCGCCACGACGTAATTGGCGACCTCGCGAAGGTCGGCCGGGCTGCGCTCGACGGCGGCGCCCGCCTCGGCGGCGAGCAGCTCGCCGAGCGTCGCCTGCGTCCCCTCGATGCGGCTCGACAGGACGGCCTCCCGGCGGACGAATGGCCGGATCAGCATGTGCGGATTGGGCAGCCGCCGGCCTTCGCCGGCGAGCCGGCCGATCGCGCGGTCCGCGGACGAAAGGACCGAAGCGAGCGCCTCGTCCCAGGCGATCGGCGGCGGCAGCGGCGCCGGCACGTAGGCGCGATAGCCTCCGGGGGCGCGCACCCGGCGGCCATGCGGCCCGCGCTCCGTCTTTGCCCCCGAGGTCACGTGCGTCCTTGTTCGCGGCCGTGAAAACAACCGGAGCGATTATTAGCGATCCGGGACTAGAACGCAAACAGCATGGACGTGCCCGGCGACGCGGCCACGAACCCCGTTCGAGGCGCTAGGATCGCCCCCTCAGGAGCCCCAAGCCATGACCCTCGACCAGTGGCTGGCCCTGTTCCAGCGCCCGGCGGACGCGATCGGGGCCGTGCTGTTCCTGCTCGTCTTCCCGATCTACCACACCGCCTATCCGCTCTTGATGCGGGTGTTTCCGAACCAGGCCGCGAAGTCGCGGTTCGACCTCTACCGGCGGTCGTGGATCGAGCGGCTCCTGGAGCGCAACGACGTGGTGGCGGCGGCGCAGCTCACGCGCAACCTGACCATGGTCAACACCCTGCTGGCGTCGTCGACGCTGATCCTGATGGGCGTCTCGGCGAACATCCTGATCCAGTTGCGGCAGGCCGAGGCGCTGCCCCAGATCCAGGCCTGGCAGGCGCAGCCGGAGGCGCCCGCGGCGAAGCTCCTGCTGCTGATCATCTCGTTCGGCGTCGCGTTCGCCTACTGCATGACGTCGCTGCGCCACCTCGGCCACTTCAACCTGGTGATCGGCACCGATCCCAAGCTGATCGACGAGGAGGAGGGGTCGGCGGTCGAGTACTTCGCCACCCTGATCAACCGCGCCTCGAACCGCTACACGCTCGCCACCCGGTGTCTGTTCTCGGCCTCGCCGCTCTTCCTCTGGCTGTTCGACACCTGGCTGTTCATCCTGCTGACGCTGTTCTGGGGCGTGAAGTTCATCGGCTTCCAGGACTTCGCCCACGTCCTGCGGCGGCGGCGGCGCTGACGGCGGCCTGGACGGCGCGCGGCGCGCCAGCCCCGGGGGGTGACGCACGGCTCATTCTCGCGTGCGTCCCGCCCGGACGGCGGCGACGATCTCCTCGGCCGCGAGATCGAGCGCCACGCCGCCGACGTCCGGAGGGCGCGCCGCCGCGCGCAGGCAGCGCGGGCAGAGGCAGCTCTCGGCCGCCGGGTCGGGCGCGACGGCGGGCGCTGCGTAGCACCAGCACTCGGCCTCGCCGGCCGCCGCGCCGCAGCGGAAGGCCTCGCCGCAGCGCGCGCAGCGCTCCGTGCCGGGGCTGCTATCCTGGGCTCCACTCACCACCGAGGAGACCTCCGACCATGCCGATGATCGACTCCTTCCTCGCCGAGCTGGGCCACGAGGCCGCGACCACCCGGCGCCTGCTCGAGCGGGTGCCCGAGGACCGGCTGAGCTGGAAGCCGCACGAGAAGTCGATGACCCTCTCCCGCCTCTCCGGCCACGTCGCCGAGCTGCCGGGCTGGGCGCGCACCATCCTCGCCGATGACGAGTTCCACATCGACCGCGAGAGCCCGCACGGCTATCGCGCCCACCGGCCGGAGACGGTCGTCGAGCTGCTGCAGGTCCACGACGACAACGTCGCGGCGTACCGCGCCGCCGCCGCCGGGGCGAGCGACGAGCACCTCCGCGGGCACTGGCGGATGCTCAGGGGCGGGCAGGTGAAGCTCGACCTGCCGCGCACGGTGGCGCTGCGGAGCTTTCTGATGAACCACCTGATCCACCACCGCGGCCAGCTCTCGGTCTACCTCCGCCTGCTCGGCGTCCCGCTGCCGTCGATCTACGGCCCGACCGCCGACGATCCCGGGGCGTTCGGTTAGAGGGTAGGGCGCGCGTAGGTCCACCTCCACCGGTCGACGCTCAGCCCGCCAGCCTCAGCAGCCAGCGCGCCCGCCGTTCGACCTCCTCGGCGGTGAAGCCGAACGCGACGGCGAGATCCTTGTACGGCGCCGAGGCGCCGAAGTGCTCGAGCGCCAGGACGTCGCCCGCCGGGCCGACGTACTGGTGCCAGCCGAGCGGGCTCGCCGCCTCGATCGCGAGCCGGGCGGTGACCGCCGGCGGCAGCACCGAGTCGCGGTACTCGCGCGGCTGGCGGTCGAACAGCTCCCACGACGGCAGGCTGACCACCCGGCTCGCGATCCGCTCCTCGGCGAGCTTGCGGTGGCCGGCGAGCGCGAGCGCGACCTCCGAGCCGGTCGCGATCAGGATCAGCTCCGGCGGCCCCGCCCCCGGCCACTCGGGGTCGGCGAGCACGTAGCCGCCGCGGGCGACACCCTCGGCCGCCAGCTCGGCGGTGTCCTCGAACACCGGCAGCCCCTGGCGGGTGAGCACGAGCGCGGTCGGCCCCTTGCGGTTCTCGATCGCCACCCGCCAGGCGGCGGCGGTCTCGTTGGCGTCGGCGGGGCGGATCACGGTCAACTGCGGGATCGCGCGCAGCGCGGCGAGCTGCTCGATCGGCTGGTGGGTCGGGCCGTCCTCGCCGAGGAAGATCGAATCGTGGGTGAAGACGTAGACGACCGGCAGCTCCATCACCGCGGCGAGGCGGGTCGGCGGCCGCATGTAGTCGGAGAAGATCAGGAACGTGCCGCCGAACGGGATCAGCATCCCCGAGAGCGCGAGGCCGTTCAAGACCGTGCCCATCGCGTGCTCGCGCACGCCGTAGTGGAGGTTGCGGCCGCCCGGGTCCTCCGCCGACTGGACGCCGGCGCCGGGGAGCGCGGTCTGGTTCGAGCCGGTGAGGTCGGCCGAGCCGCCGACCAGCTCGGGGAGCCGCGGGGCGAGCGCGGCGAGCGTCTTGCCCGAGGCCTTGCGGGTGGCGATCGGGCCGTCCTCGGGGGCGAAGCGGGGGAGCCCCGCGAACGCCCCCTCGGGCAGCCGGCCGGCGCGCCGGCGCTCGAACTCCGCCGCGGCCTCGGGATGGGCCTCGCGGTAACGCTCGAAGAGCCGCCGCCACTCGGCGTCGAGGCGCGCCCCGCGCGCGGCGGCGGCGGCGAAGGGCGCCCGCGCCGCCTCCGGGATCAGGAGGTCGGAGTCCTCGGGCCAGCCGAGCGCGCGCTTGGCCGCCCGCGCCTCCTCGGCGCCGAGCGGCTCGCCGTGCGCCTTCTCGGTGCCCTGCTTGTGCGGCGCGCCGTGGCCGATCACGGTGCGGATCACGACCAGCGACGGCCGCTCGGTCTCGGCGCGGCAGGCCATCGCGGCGCGGTCGATCGCGGCGAGGTCGGCGCCGTCGTCGACGGTCTCGACGTGCCAGCCGTAGGCCTCGAAGCGCGCCGGCACGTCCTCGGAGAACGCGAGGTCTGTGGCGCCGTCGATGGTCACCCGGTTGGCGTCGTAGAAGACGTTGAGCCGGCCGAGCTTCTGGTGGCCGGCGAGCGAGGCGTTCTCGTGCGACACCCCCTCCATCAGGTCGCCGTCGCTCGCGAACACCCACACCCGGTGGTCGATCACCGGGAAGCCCTCGCGGTTGAAGCGGGCGGCGAGGATGCGCTCGGCGAGCGCCAGCCCGACCGCGTTGCCGAGCCCCTGGCCGAGCGGGCCGGTGGTGGTCTCGACCCCCGGGGCGAGGCCGCGCTCGGGGTGGCCGGGCGTGCGCGAGCCGAGCTGGCGGAAGTTCGCCAGCTCGCCGAGCGGCAGGTCGTAGCCGGAGAGGTGGAGCAGGGCGTAGAGCATCGCCGAGGCGTGGCCGCAGGAGAGCACGAACCGGTCGCGGTTCGGCCAGGCAGGGTCGGCCGGGTCGTGGCGCAGGTGGCGCGTCCACAGCCAGTAGGCGAGCGGCGCCTGCCCCATCGGTGCCCCGGGATGGCCGCTTTTCGCCCGCTCGACCATGTCGACGGCGAGGAAGCGCAGGGTGTTGATCGCGAGGAGATCGGTCTCGGGATCAGCGCCCGGCCGGCCGGCGGAGGCGTCGGTGGCCGGGGTCGCGTCCGGGGCGGCAGCGGCCTCGGCGCTGCCGGACGGCGGCCGCTCGGCCGTCCGGGCGGCGGGGAAGTCGGCGGCGGACGGCTCGGGGATCGGCGCGCTCATCGGGCGGCTAGTCTACCCCGCGAATTCCCGCGGCCGCGGCGGCCCCGGCGGCCGCGCCGGCGGCCTCCGCGGCGGCCGCCTTCTTTGACTCGGCGCCGAGCCGAGGTAGAATCCGCCCGCCCTGAGCGCTCTGAGCGCGCCCCCGCGGAGAGGTGCTGGAGTGGTCGAACAGGGCTGCCTGCTAAGCAGTTGCTCGGGGTTAACCCCCGGGCCGAGGGTTCGAATCCCTCCCTCTCCGCCATTTCGCGGATCGCAGTGAGTAGCGCATGACCAAGACCGAGATCGCAAACCAAGCGCTCTCCCTTCCGGTCGAAGAACGGCTCGATCTGGCACAGGAACTGTGGGAAAGCGCCGCTCCTTCCTCTCCGGTCGAGGTGAGCCCCGAGCTGAAGCAGCTCCTGGAGAACCGGCGGCGTGACGCGCTCGAAGACCCCGACGCCGGCATCCCCTGGGACCAAGCGAAAGCGAGCATCCTCGAGCGGCTGTGAGACGCGTACTGAGGCCTCGTGTGCCGGGCGAGCTGCTCGATGCGGCTCGCTGGTACGAGGAGCGCCGACAGGGCCTTGGGCGGTCCTTCCTCGACGAGGTGGAACAGGCCTTCCAGCGAATCGACGAGCGACCGGAGCTCTACCAGGTTGTTCACCTCGACATTCGACGCGCACCCATCCGCCGGTTTCCGTACAGCGTCTACTATCTGCTCGATCGGGACTCGATCCAAATCCTCGCGGTCGCGCACGACGCCCGCCACCCGTCGTTGTGGCGGCGGCGCCGGTAGGCCAACAGGGAGTTTGACACCCACAGCACCTTGGGTTTCAATACCCACGGTCACAGGTGAAAGAGTTGACCGACGTCGAGATACCGAGCATCCGACGGAAGCCGCCTCCGAGGAGAGCCGAGGCGGGAGCCCCAGGGCGGAGGCGGCCATGATCGAGCTCAAGCGCTTGACCCCCGAGGCGGTACCGGCCGCGCTCGAGCGCGCCGCCCGCTACCGCCTGCTCAACGAGCCGGGCGAGGCGGAGTCGATCTGCCACGACGTGCTCGCGGTCGAGCCCGAAAACCGCGAGGCGCTCGTCACCCTGCTGCTCGCGCTCTCCGACCAGCTCGCCCGCCGGCCGGGCGCGGCGTTCCGCGCGGCCCAGGAGGCGCTCTCCCGGCTCGCCGGCGAGTACGACCGCGCCTACTACGGCGGCATCCTGCTCGAGCGGCGGGCCAAGGCGGTGCTCGCGCGCGGCGGGCCGGCGGCGCCGCACAACGCCTACCGCGGCCTGCGCGAGGCGATGGCGCAGTTCGAGCGCGCGATCGAGCTGCGCGAGCCGGGCAACGACGAGGCCGTCTTGCGCTGGAACGCCTGCGCGCGCCTGCTCAACGGCAACCCCCACCTGCGCCCCGAGCCGGCGCCGCAGGCGGTCGAGCTGCTCGAGTAGCCCTACTCCGCTTCCTTCGGCCGCCGGATCGTCATCACCGGGCAGGGCGCCTTCTGCACCACGCGTTCGGCGGTCGAGCCAAGCAGCAGGTGGGCGAGGCCGGAGCGGCCGTGGGTGCCCATCGCGATCAGGTCGGCGTTGCGCGCCCCGGCCTCGTCGACGATGACGTCGGGCGCGAACCCCTCGCGGCACACCGCCTCGACCGCGAGCCCCTCGCGCTGGTAGCTCGCCGCGAGCCGGCGCAGCCGCTCCTCGGCCTCGCCGGCGACGTCCTCGAGGTAGTGGACCGAGGTCGGGATCGGCCCGTAGGCGGTGTACTCGACCGGCAGGTGGAAGGCGTGGACCAGGATCAGCTTGATCGCGCCGTGCGGCGCCGGGAAGAGGTGGAGGACGGTGTCGAGCGCGCGGTCGGCGTCGGCCGAGAAGTCGGTCGGCACCAGCACGGTCTTGATCGGGCGGTGGCGCTCGGCGTCGGCGGGGTGGACCGCGAGCACCGGGCAGGCGGCGCGCTGGACCACGCGCTCGGCCGTCGAGCCGAGCAGCAGGTGGGCGAGCCCGGTCAGGCCGCGGGTGCCGATCACCAGGAGGTCGGGCTGCCACTCCTCGGCGGCGCCGAGGATCGCCTGCGACGGGATGCCCATGCGCAGGTCGGTCTCGACCGGGGTGCCGCCGGCGGCCAGCTCGTCGGCCGCCTGGTCGAGCCGCGCCTGCGCCGCGGCGCGCAGCTCCTGGCCGAAATCGAGGCCGTCGGCGACCACGTAGCCGGGCACCGGCGTGGGCAGGGTCAGCGCGTGCACCAGGCGCACCGTGGCGCCGTGCGGGCGGGCGACCTCGACCGCCCAGGCGACCGCGGCGCCGGCGGTGGCGGAGAAGTCGGTGGCGGCCAGCACCTTGCGCAGGCCGGGCGCGATCTCGACGGTCATGGCGGAGTCTCCCCTCTCTCGTTGCCTCGTTCGCAGTTCGCGCGCGGAGCCTAGCAGAGGGCCGGGCGTTCGGGCGCCGCGCCGCGGGGCGGCCCGCGACCGACCCCGGCGGGTGGGCGTGATAGCGTCCGCGACCCGCGATGGCGAAGACCCAGCTCCCCGGCCCGGTCGTGGTGCGCTTCGCGCCCTCGCCGACCGGCTTCCTCCACGTCGGCGGCGCGCGCACCGCGATCTACAACGACCTGCTGCGCGCGAGCCTGGGCGGCCGCTTCATCCTGCGCATCGAGGACACCGACCGCGCGCGCTCCGACGAGGCGATGACCCGGCAGATCGTCGACGCGCTGACCTGGATCGGCGCGCGCTGGGACGAGGGACCGGTGCTCCAGAGCGCGCACGTCGAGCGCCACCGCGAGCGCGCCGCCGAGCTGGTCGCCGCCGGCCGCGCCTACCGCTGCTTCTGCGCCCCCGACGCCCTCGACGCCGCCCGCCGCGAGGTCGAAAAGCGCGGCGAGCGCTTCCGCTACCCCGGCACCTGCCGGCGCCTGCCGCCCGGCGAGGCCGAACGCCGCGCCGCCGCCGGCGAGCCGCACGCGGTGCGCCTGGCGATGCCGGCGGAGACGATCGCGATCGACGACCTCGTGCGCGGGGCGGTCGAGTTCCCGCCCGAGATGCTCGACGACTTCGTCCTCCTGCGCTCCGACCGCTCGCCGACCTACCACCTGTCGGTGGTGGTCGACGACGTCGACATGGGCGTGACCGTCGTCCTCCGCGGCGACGACCACCTCTCGAACACCCCCAAGCACGTCGCGCTCTTCCGCGCCTTCGGCGCCGCCGAGCCGCGCTTCGGCCACCTGCCGCTGATCCTCGGCCCGGACAAGAAGCGCCTGTCCAAGCGCACCGGCGCGACCTCGGTCGAGGAGTTCCGCGACCAGGGGATCCTGCCGCCGGCGCTCTACAACTACCTGGCGCTCCTCGGCTGGGCGCCGGGCGGCGACCGCGAGCTGATGACCCGTGACGAGATGGTCGAGCTCTTCACCGTCGAGCGCCTCAACGCCTCGGCCGCGGTCTTCGACGCCGACAAGCTGGCGTGGATGAACGCCCAGTACATGAGCGGCCTGCCGCTCGCCGAGCTGATGCCCCACCTCCTGCCGTTTCTGGCCCGCGTGGGGATCGACCCCGCCGCGCTCGACGCCGCCGGCCGCGCCCGCCTGGCGGCCGCCGCCGACCTCCAGCGCACCCGCGCCAAGACCCTCGCCGAGCTGGCCGAGACCCTGGTCCCCTACTTCCGCGACCGCCTCGACTACGACCCCGAGCTGAGCGCCAAGTACCGCGCCCAGCCCGAGCTGCCGGCCCACCTCGAGCGCCTGCGCGACCGCTACGCCGCGGTCGAGCCCTTCGCGGTCGAGCCGCTGGAGGCCGAGCTGCGCGCCCTCGCCGACGAGCTCGGCGTCAAGGCCGGCCACCTCATCCACCCCCTGCGCCTGGCGCTCACGGGAAGCACGGCCGGTCCGCCGGTGTTCGACGTGGTGGCGGCGATGGGCCGCGAGGCGACCGAGCGGCACCTCGGCCACTTCCTCGAGCACCTGCGGCAGGGAGCGCCGGGGAGCTGAGCCCGGCCGCTGCCGACACCGCGCTAGCCTTGACCACCGGCGGCCCGTCGGCTAGCCTGGAACCCGACTGGGAGATCGTCTAACGGCAAGACATGCGGCTCTGGACCGCAGAATCGGGGTTCGAATCCCTGTCTCCCAGCCAATGTCTCCCCCCGTCGTGCGCGACCGCGCGAGCTCACCGAGCAGGACTGGCGAGATCTGATCGACGGCAAGCGGAAGTCCGAGCACGACCCCGATAGTTGGGCCCTGCCGCCGAAGGTTCAAGCCCGGTGAGGAACCGGCTCCTCGCCGCCTGAACCTTGGGCGCCTCGCCACCGCTGCGCTAGCCCCAAAATAAGCGAGTGGGGGGTGGAGCTGGCGCCAAGGCCGTCCCGAGCAGGT
>CAZNIX010000107.1:2633-11603 GCA_964573125.1 uncultured Thermoanaerobaculia bacterium | reverse complement strand
CTGCGCGGCGGCGAGCAGCGCCGCGGGCGGCCGCGCGGTGGCGCCGGCGACCGCGGTGTTGAGGTAGGGGGGCTGGGAGATGGCGGGGGCGCCGCCGCGGGCGAGCGCAACCGTGCGGTAGAGCGAGGCGACGGCGAGCGGGCCGAACTCGAGGTCGAGCGCGCGGACGGCGGCGGCGAGGGTGGCCGCCAGCGGCTCGCCCGGCCGCGGCAGGTTGCCGCCGAGGGCGAGGGCGAAGCGCACTCGGCCGCCGGGGGCGGGGCTAGGGGTCTTCCTTCTCCGCCTCCGCCTCGGCTTCGTCTTCCTCTTCCTCGTCGTCGTCGTTTTCTTCGTCCTCGTCCTCGCTCTCTTCGCCGAGGACGTCGTCGTCGAGGTCGACCCCCTCGAGCTCGGGCACGGGCTCGTCGGGCGCCGCCGCGGCTTCTTCTTCTTCCTCGTCCTCGTCTTCCTCTTCGTCCGCCTCGACCGCCCGGGCGAGCGGCGCGGCGACCAGCTCTTCGTGCTCTTCGTCCTCGGCCTCGTCTTCCTCGAGGTCGATCTCCTCCTTGACGACCTCGGCCTTGCGCCGCTGCCGGGAGGACTGCGCGGCGGCGGCGCGCGGAGCCGCCTCGCGCTCGTTCTGGCCGGAGCCGCATTTGGGGCACACCGGCTCCGGCCTCCCCAGGTCGTAGAACTTCGCCCCGCAGGCGAAGCATTCGTGCTTGGTGCCGAGGTTGACGTCGGGCATGGCTGGCTCCTCGATGCCTCCGGGCCGACCCGCGCGCGGGGCTGGCGAAGCTAGCACCGCGGCCGGGGAGTGTCAACCGCCGCGAGGCCACGGCGAAGGCGGGAAATTCGCTTGCTGGGCGGTCTGTTCTCACCGCTCGCCGCGCGCTCCCGGACGGCGCCCGCGCCGGCCGCGCCGTCCCGTCCCCTGCAGTTCGTGAATGGAGATACGATGATCGCCATGCGCCGCGTCTCGGCCGCCCCGCCGCTGCTCGCCCTGATCCTGGTCGCCGCCGGCTCGGGAGCGCTCGCCGCCGCCGCGCCCGCGCGCCCGGGCGCCGTCCCGCCCGACCCCGCCGCCCCCGGGCTCGCCGGCCGGGCGCGCCTGGAGGCGCTGGTCGAGCGCGTCAAGCACGAGCAGCAGGGGCTCGCGACCCTCGAGGCGCGGTTCGTCCAGCGCCAGGAGTCGTCGATGCTGCTCGAGCCCGAGGAGTCGACCGGCACCTTCTCCTACTCGGCGCCCGACCGCGTGCGCTGGGAGTACACCGCGCCCAACCCGATCTCGGTGGTGATCGCCGGCGAGCAGATGACCACCTGGTACCGCGACCTCGACCGCGCCGAGCAGCTCGCGATCGGCCGCTACTCCTCGCAGGTGTTCAAGTACCTCGGCGCGAGCGGCTCGCTCGACACCCTGCTCGAGTACTTCACGGTCACCGCCCGCTTCCCGCAGCAGCCGGGGGATCCCTACCAGCTCGTGCTCAAGCCGCGCTACGAGCGGATCGCCAAGCGGCTCGACTCGATGACCCTGTGGATCGACCCCGCGCGCTACCTGCCGGTGCGCCTGCGCTACGTCGCCGCCGACGGCGACGTCACCGAGTACCGCTTCGAGGACCTGGTGGTCAACGGCGAGATCCCGGCCGAGCGCTTCGAGCTCAAGCTCTCCGACGGGGTGGCGGTGCGGCGGATCGAGCTCGGCCGCGGGCGGTAGCCGGCTTGGCGGCGGCGCCCGGGTTCGAGATCCTCGCGCGCGACGGCCGCGCCCGCCGCGGCCGGCTGACCACCCCCCACGGCGCGGTCGAGACGCCGGCGTTCATGCCGGTCGGCAGCCTGGGCGCGGTCAAGGGGCTCGCCGCCCCTTCCCTCGCCGGCCTCGGCGCCGAGATCATGCTCGCCAACCTCTACCATCTCGCGCTGCGCCCGGGGATCGACGCCATCGCGCGGCTCGGCGGCGTGCACGCGTTCACCGGCTGGCACGGGCCGCTGCTCACCGACAGCGGCGGCTACCAGGTGTTCAGCCTCGCCGCGCGCGTCCGGGTGGGAGAGGGCGGCGTCGTCTTCCGCAGCCACGTCGACGGCGCCGAGGTCGCGTTCACTCCCGAGGGGGTGGTCGCGATGCAGGCGCGGATGGGCGTCGACGTCGCGATGGTGCTCGACCTCTGCCCGCCCTGGCCGATCGAGCGCGCCGCCGCCGCGGAGTCGTGGCGGCGCACCCGCGCGTGGGCCGAGCGCTCGCGGGCGGCGCTCGGGCCGGCGCGCGCGGCCGGCTGGCGCGGCGCGCTCTGGGGCATCGTCCAGGGGAGCGGCTTCCGGGACCTGCGCGAGCGCGCGGCCGGCGAGCTGGCGGCGCTCGGCTTCGACGGCCACGCGATCGGCGGGGTCTCGGTCGGCGAACCCGAGCCGCTGCGCCGCGAGGTGGTCGAGTGGACCGCTGCGGCGCTGCCCGACGGCAAGCCGCGCTACCTGATGGGGGTCGGCACCCCGGCCGACCTCGCCCACGCGGTCGCCGCCGGGGTCGACCTCTTCGACTGCGTGCTCCCCTCGCGCAACGCGCGCCACGGCCAGCTCTTCACCCGCGAAGGGGTGATCCGGATCAAGAACGCGCGCTTCCGCGAGGATCCGCGGCCGCTCGACCCCGGCTGCGGCTGCCCCGCCTGCGCCGCCGCCAGCCGCGCGTTCCTCCACCACCTAGTGCGCGCCGGCGAGATCACCGGCGCGGTCCTGGCGACCGTCCACAACGTGGCCTATTACCTTGACTTGATGGCGGATCTCCGACAGGCTATCGAGTCCGGCCGGCTGGCAGCGCGCACGGCGGAGCGGCCGGAAACGCCCCACCCCACGTGAGGATCACGCCCGTGAGGACGTCTCGATGAGCCCCCCAGCCCTCCTGCTCGCCGCCGCGGCCCAGGGGCAGAACCCGCTGCTCGCCTGGGTGCCGATGATCCTGATCTTCGGCATCATGTACGTGCTCCTGTTCCTGCCCATGCGCCGGCGGCAGAAGGCGCTGCAGAAGCTGATCGAGAACCTCAAGCGCGGCGACAAGGTGATCACCAGCGGCGGCCTGGTCGGCGAGATCGCCGAGGTCGAGCCCAAGTTCATCCACCTCAAGGTAGCGCCCAACGTCAAGCTGAAGATCGCCAAGTCGGCGGTCGCCGGGCTGGAGAGCGACCCTGCGGCGGCGGAGGGCAAGCCGTGAACCGGAGCCTTCTCTACCGCGGTCTCCTGATCCTGGCGCTGGTGGCTGTCGCGGTCGTCGCGGCCTGGCCGCTCGACGAGAAGATCCGCCTCGGCCTCGACCTGAAGGGCGGCATGCACTTGGTGCTCCAGGTCGAGACCGAGGACGCGGTGCGCGCCGAGCTGGACCAGGACCAGGACCGGCTGCTCCGCCTCGCCGAGGAGGAGGGGATCACCGGGCTCTCCGCCCGCGCCGACGCGGGGGCGCAGGGCGAGGTCGCGGTCGAGGCCGTGGGCGCCGCCGCGCGCAGCTTCGTCGTCGCCGGCGCCGCGGCCGAGCAGGCCGACACGCTCGCCCGGCTCGCGCGCGAGAACCTGCGCACCAGCGACGGCGACCCGGCGTGGGAGATGACGCGACGCGGCGACGAGCTGGTGTTCACCATGGGGGACGTGCACGCGCGCAACCTCGGGCGCCAGGCGGTCTCCAAGGCGCTCGACACCATCCGCAACCGGGTCGACTCCTTCGGCGTCGCCGAGCCGGTGATCCAGCCGATCTCGGGCACCGACCGCATCCTCGTCCAGCTCCCGGGCGTCGACGACCCGGAGCGGGTGTACCGGCTGATCGGAGAGACCGCGTTCCTAGAGTTCCGGCTCAACGACTACCCGCGCGAGGGGAGCGCCGGCGTGCCGCGCGAGCAGATCCTCGCCCACTACGGCGGGCGCGTGCCCGACCACGTCGAGATCCTGCCGGTGCGGCCGGAGGAGGACGACACCGGCCGCGCCACCGCGGAAGAGCCGCTCTACCTCGCGGTCGAGCGCCGCAGCGTGATCACCGGCCGCGACTTCAAGGGCGCGCAGCCCGACTACGGCCAGTTCAACGAGCCGGTGGTGCGCTTCAACCTCACCCCCGAGGGCGGGCGTCTGTTCGCCGAGGCCACCGGCGCCAACGTCGGCCGCGGCCTCGCGATCGTGCTCGATCGCCGGGTGGTTTCCTCGCCGCGGATCAACAGCAAGATCGGCGATACCGGGATCATCGAGGGCGGCTTCACCCCGCAGCGGGTCGCCGACCTGTCGCTGATCCTCAAGTCCGGCGCCCTGCCCGCCAAGATCACCCGGCTCGAGGAGCGCTCGGTCGGCGCCTCGCTCGGCCGCGACTCGATCCGCCAGGGGCTGCGCGCGGGGGCGCTCGGCATGGCGTTGGTCGCGCTCAGCATGCTCGTGGTCTACCGCCTGTCGGGAGTCAACGCGCTGGCCGTCCTCGCGCTCGACCTCGTGCTGCTGTTCGGCGGGCTCGCGCTGTTCAACGCCACGCTCACGCTGCCCGGCATCGCCGGCATCGTGCTCACCATCGGCATGGCGGTCGACGCCAACGTGCTGATCTTCGAGCGCATCAAGGAGGAGCTGCGGGTCGGCCGCACCGTGCGCTCGGCGATCGACGCCGGCTTCGCGCGCGCGCTGTCGTCGATCCTCGACGGCAACGTCACGACCCTGATCGCCGCGCTCTTCCTGTTCCAGTTCGGCACCGGGCCGATCCGCGGCTTCGCGGTCACCCTGTCGATCGGCATCTTCGCCTCGGTGTTCAACGCCGTGTTCGTCAGCCGCTGGATGTTCGACCTCCAGCTCGCCCGCCGCGAGCGGATCGAGCGCCTCTCGATCTAGCGCCGCCGCCGGAATCCGTCCCCGGGAGCAACGCCGCCATGGATCTGTTCCGCGATCTCAAGATCGACTTCATGAAGTACCGGAAGTTCTGGATCGTCGTCTCGCTCGCGCTTTTGGTGGCGGGGGTCTTCTCGGTGTTCGTCCACGGCAAGCTCAACCTCGGCATCGACTTCGTCGGCGGCACCCAGGTCATCGTCAAGCTCAAGCAGCGGCCCGACCTCGGCGAGCTGCGGAACCTGCTCGCCGGCGCCGGCGTCGCCGAGGCCCAGCTCCAGCGCTTCGGCGAGGAGGGCGACCACGAGGTGCTGATCCGGACGCCGCTGGTCGAGGGGAGCGAGGAGGGGAGCCGCGCGGCGGTGCTGGCGGCGCTCGACCGGCACTACAACCCGGAGCGGACCGGCATCGACCTCAACCGCGCCGGCGCCGCGGACGTCGCCGCCGTGCTCCTGGGCGGGGCGCGGGAGGTGCGCAGCGAGGCCGACGTCGCCCGCCAGGCCGACGCCGCCGCGGTCGCCGAGGCGATCCTCGACGCCCGCCGCGACCGCGGCCTGTTCACCGACTGGGACCAGGTCGCGGCGACGCCGGGAGTCGGCGCCGACGCGCTCGCGCGCCTGCGCGCCGCGGCGCACCTCGGCGAGTTCGCCCTCCTCGGGGTCGAGAGCGTCGGCCCGCAGATCGGCGCCGAGCTGCGCACCAAGGGCGTGCTGGCGGTGATCCTGTCGATGATCGGGATGCTCGGCTACATCTGGATCCGCTTCGAGCTGCGCTTCGGGATCGGGGCGCTGATGGCGACCATCCACGACGTCCTGGTCTGCCTGTTCTTCTATGCCCTCGCCGGCTTCGAGTTCAACCTGACGACGATCGCCGCGTTCCTGACCCTGGTCGGGTACTCGGTCAACGACACCGTCGTGGTCTTCGACCGCGTGCGCGAGAACATGCGCAAGTCGCGCCGCATGCCGCTGCTCGAGATCATGAACCTGTCGCTCAACCAGACCCTGTCGCGGACCGTCCTGACCGCGGGAACGACGCTGCTCGCGACCGCGTCGCTGCTCGCGTTCGGCGGCGACGTGCTGCGCGGGTTCGCGTTCGTGCTCACGGTCGGGGTCGTGGTCGGCACCTACTCGACGATCTACATCGCGAGCGCGTTCACCCTGCTCTGGGAGCAGGTCTTCGGCGTCGAGGCGCGCACGCGCCGCGCCGAGCGCTCCGCGTCCCGCGCCGCCTAGCGCCGGCCGGGCTCACGTCGACAGCTCGCGCCCGGGCTCGGGGAGCCAGCGGGCGGCGACGGCGGCGACGGCGTAGACCAGGAACGCGACCATCGCCGAGCCGCGGCCGGTGCGGGGTGCGCGCCGGCCAGCCGGCTGTGGCGCCGACCGTAGCCGGCGTAGACGATCGCCCCCAGGCTCAACCAGACGAAGAGGCGCGGCCAGTTCGCGGCCGTCGACGACCACGATCCGCGCCGCGCTCACGCCGCCCCCGCGCCCTGGCCGGCGAGGACGGCGGCGGGCAGGTCGATCCGGGCGCGGATGCCGCCGCCGTCGCCGGCGAAACCGTAGAGCGTCGGCGGCTGCGACGAGCCGCGCTGCGGCCGGTCGATCCGCAGGTAGCCGGTCGCCTTGTCGACCTCGTACTTGATGAGGTCGAACGGCGTGATCTCGACGTAGGCGTGGACCAGCGCGGGCGGCTCCGGGCCGACCTCGAGGCCGTGCCAGGGGTGAGGGCGCCAGCGGTAGAAGGGCGTGGGGAAGGGCATGTCGCGATCATAGCGAGCGGTCCGGGAGGAGGACGATCGCGGCCGCGCCGGCGCCGCCGTATAATCACTGGTCCTCTCGAACGCGGGGAGGACCATGGCGCTGGCGCAGAAGGAGCAGAAGCAGAAGAAGACCCGGCGGTCGCGGCCGCCGGTCAAGGCCCCGGTCGTCGCGGGGCTCGACGACGTCCTCGCCCGCCTGCGCGCCCACGACCGCGGCTTCGACGAGACCTTCCTGCGCGCGGTCTACGACTTCTCGGCCGCCGAGCACCAGGACCAGCGGCGCCGCTCCGGCGAGCCCTACCTGGTGCACCCGCTGGCCGTCGCCTGGCACCTCGCCGACCTCAAGTTCGACCAGGTGTGCGTCGCCGTCGGGCTCCTCCACGACGTCCTCGAGGACACCCTGACCGACCGCAAGGCGCTCGAGGAGCGCTTCGGCCGCGAGCTCGCCGAGCTGGTCGACGGGGTGACCAAGATCGGCCGCCACGAGTACGTCCGCCGCGACCAGGCGCAGGCCGAGACCTTCCGCAAGATGATCCTCGCCTCGGCCAAGGACCTGCGGGTGGTGGTGGTCAAGCTCGCCGACCGCCTCCACAACATGGAGACCCTCGAGCACCTCAAGCCCGAGTCGCGGCGCCGGATCTCGCGCGAGACGCTCGAGATCTACGCCCCGATCGCCCACCGGCTCGGGATGAGCCGGGTCAAGGGCGACCTCGAGGACCTCGCGTTCTACCACCTCTGGCCGCACCAGTTCGCCGAGCTGCACTCGAAGATCGAGGAGAAGGTGCGGGTGGGCAAGGGCGCGACCGCGCGCATCCGCGACCGCCTCGCCGAGAGCCTCGCCGAGGCCGGCATCGAGGCCGAGATCACCCACCGGGTCAAGCGCTACTACTCGATCTACCAGAAGCTCCGCCGCCAGGACATCGACATCTCGCAGCTCTACGACTACCTGGCGTTCCGCGTCGTCACCGCCGGCGTGCGCGACACCTACGCCGCGCTCGGCGTCGTCCACCAGCACTGGCGCCCGGTGCCCGGCCGGTTCAAGGACTACATCGCGATGCCCAAGCCCAACCTCTACCAGTCGCTGCACACGACGGTGGTCGGCGAGCAGGGGCAGCCGTTCGAGGTCCAGATCCGCACCCGCGAGATGGACCGCGTCGCCGAGGAGGGGATCGCCGCCCACTGGCTCTACAAGGAGGGCGCCACCGACGGCGCCGGCGACGGCGGCATCGTCTGGCTGCGCCAGCTCCTCGAGTGGCAGCAGGAGGTCGAGGACCCGCGGACCTTCTTGACCACGCTCAAGATCGACCTCTACCCGGACGAGGTCTACGCGTTTTCCCCCAAGGGGGACGTCTTCTCGTTCCCGCGCGGCGCCACCCCGCTCGATTTCGCCTACAAGGTGCACACCGAGCTCGGGCACCAGTGCGTCGGGGCGCGAGTCAACGGCAAGCTGGTGCCGCTGCGCACGGCGCTCGCCAACGGCGACATGGTCGAGGTGCTGACCAGCGCCAACCGCCACCCGAGCCGCGACTGGCTCAACTTCGTGGTCACCTCGCGCGCCAAGTCGAAGATCCGCCAGTGGCTCAACACCCAGCAGAAGGAGCGCGCGACCGAGATCGGACGGCGGCTGCTCGAGCGCGAGCTGCGCCGGGTCAAGGCCAACCCGAAGAAGGTGTTCGACTCCGAGGCGATGCGGCGCTTCCTGTCGGAGGAGGGGATCGCCGACGCCGACGACCTGGCGAGCCGGGTCGGCTTCGGCAAGGTCGCCGCCCGGTCGGTGGTGGCGCGGGTGCTCCCCGGCGAGCCGGTCGCCGCCGCCGAGGACAAGCCGGGCGCGCTGCGCAAGGCGGTCGCGCGCCTCTTGCCCTTCACCGCCGGCGTCGGCCCGATCCTGGTCAAGGGGCACGGCGACCTGCTCGCCTTCCTCGCCAAGTGCTGCAACCCGCTGCCGGGCGAGGAGATCGTCGGCTACATCACGCGCGGGCGCGGGGTGTCGGTGCACTCGGCGGACTGCCCGAACGTCAAGAACCTGCTCTACAACCCGGAGCGCGAGATCGAGGTCGAGTGGGCGCGCGACAAGGACGGCACCTACCCGATCGGGCTCGCGATCGAGACCGAGGACCAGAAGGGGATGCTCGCGCGGCTGGCCGAGGTGATCGCCGGCCAGGAGAGCAACATCACCCACCTCGAGGCCGACACCACGGCCGAGACCGGCCGCGGCACGATCGAGGTGATCGTCCAAGTGCGCGACCGCCGCCACCTCGAGAAGCTGGTGCGGCGGATCCGCTCGCTCGCGGGGGTGCTGAGGGTCGACCGCCAGATGCGCGGCGCCGGCGCCGGCGCCGCGCTCCGCGGGTAGCCCCCCCGGGCCACGCGGTCGGCCCTCCGCCGGGGACCGGGGTGGC
>CAZNIX010000107.1:0-2623 GCA_964573125.1 uncultured Thermoanaerobaculia bacterium | reverse complement strand
CGCCCCCCCCCCCCCCCCGGGGGGCGCCCCCCCCCCGCGGCCCTGCCCCCCGCCCGAGTGCCGGGACGTCGCTCGAAGTCTCGCGCTTCTGGCGTGAGGAGTGGAGTGCGGCTAGGCCGGGGGGGGCTCGACGGTGGGCTCTTCAGGCTGCCAGTTGCGCACCGGCGGCTTGACCAGCTTGCCGCTGCGGATGCAGCGCGTGCACGCCCACACCCGCCGCGCCTTGCCGTCGATCGAGGCCTTGACCTTCTGCAGGTTGGCCTCGAACGGACGGCTGGTCACGTTGTGCGCGTGGCTGATGTTGCGCCCGAACGTCGTCCCCTTGCCGCAGTACTCGCAACGCTTGGCCATTGGCTCGGTCCTGTCAGGGTAACTCGGCGCACTCCGCTCGGCACGCCGGGAGAGCGGACCCTACCAGAGCCCGCCCTGTCCCCGCAAGCGCGCCGCCCACAGGACGCGCAGAAGGGGGCGGGGGGCAGGGGCCGGGCGGACGGTCTCCCGCCGGGGAGCTCTGAGCGAGCGCTACTGCCTTTCTCAAGCGCCGAGGAGGGAACCGCGCGACGCGAAGAGCAGGGGCGCGCCACCGTCCCTGCCGTCTGGAAGCGCGCCCCGGTCCGCGGCGGGAGACCGTCCGCCCGGCCCCGGGGGAGGTGGTGCCCCGGTCCGCGGCGGGAGACCGTCCGCCCGGCCCCGGGGGAGGTGGTGCCCCGGTCCGCGGCGGGAGACCGTCCGCCCGGCCCCGAGGGGGGAGGGATTTGCCTTCCCGCCGCGAGGCGGTATACTCCGTCCTCGCGTCGTCCAGCAAATAGCTAGAGCCGTATCAGGTCCTTGACAGCGGCACTTGGCGCTGGTAGCCTACAGTGACGCTTTAAATATCTGGCGGTAAGCTAGCATCGTCACTAGCTTTTCAGCGGGGGTCGCCCATGCGCCTAACGCGGACAAAGGGGGTCGTAGGTCTGGACCTCGGGAGCTCGGCGGTCAAGCTGCTCGAACTCAAAGAGCGCAAGGCCGGCGAGTACCACCTCCAGCGCCTCGGCATCCAGCCGCTGTCGCCGGAGGCGATCGTCGACGGCTCGATCATGGACTCCTCGCTGGTCGTCGACGCCATCCACAAGCTCAACGACGAGACCAAGGTCAAGGGCACCCAGTACGCGACCTCGCTGTCCGGCCACTCGGTGATCATCAAGAAGATCCAGCTCCCGGCGATGGGCGCCGAGGAGCTGGCGGAGTCGATCCAGTGGGAGGCCGAGCAGTACATCCCGTTCGACATCAACGACGTCAGCCTCGACTACGTGGTGCTGTCGGAGGGCGAGCCCGGCCGCGACAACATGGAAGTCCTGCTGGTCGCGGTCAAGCGCGACAAGGTGAACGACTACACCTCGGTGATCAGCCAGACCGGCAAGACCCCGGTGATGGTCGACGTCGACGCGTTCGCGATCCAGAACTGCTACGAGGTCAACTACGACCTCGACCCGCTCAAGACGGTGGCGCTGATCAACATGGGCGCCGGGGTGACCAACATCAACATCCTCTCCCGCGGCGCGACCGTGTTCTGGCGCGACATCTCGTTCGGCGGCAACCAGTTCACCGAGGCGCTGCAGCGTGAGTTCAACCTCTCGTTCGAGCAGGCCGAGCAGCTCAAGCGCGGCGAGCCGGTCGACCGCTACACCCTGGCCGACGCGCGCCCGGTGCTCGACGCGGTCTCGGCCGAGATGGCGTCGGAGATCCACAAGACCTTCGACTTCTTCTCCGCCACCTCCTCGGAGGGGCCGGTGGACCAGATCGTCGTGTCCGGCGGCTGCTCGCTGACCCCCAACCTCGAGCAGGTGCTGCGCGAGCGCTTCGAGGTGCCGGTCGAGAGGATGGACCCGCTGCGCCGGATCCACTACCGCGACACCGACTTCAACGCGGACTGGCTGCACGCCGTCGCCCCCACGCTGGCCGTGGCGGTGGGTCTGGCGGTGCGCAGGGTGGGGGACTGACACGGCGATGATCAAGATCAACCTCCTGGCGGAGGGCAAGCGGCCGGTCGCGGTGCGCAAGGCGCGCGCCGCCGCCCCGGCGGCCGGCGCGCCGCGCAACTGGGCGATCTGGTGGCTGGTCGGCCTGTCCTTGCTCGCCCTGCTCCTCTTCGGTGGCTGGTGGTGGCTCAAGGACCGCGAGATCGGGCGCAACAAGGTCGAGATCGCGCGCGCCGAGGAGGAGGTCCGCCAGCTCGAGTCGATCATCCGCGAGGTCGAGGCGTTCAAGCGCAAGAAGGCCGAGCTGGAGCACAAGATCGAGGTCATCGAGCAGCTCCGCGCCAACCAGCGCGGACCGGTGCGGGTGATGGACGAGATCTCGCGCGCGCTGCCCGAGCTGCTGTGGCTCGACCGCATGCAGGTCGCCCCCAACAGCATCACGCTCTCCGGCCTCGCCTTCAACAGCAACGCGGTGGCCAACTTCATGGAGAACCTCGACCGGGTGCCGGAGTTCGAGGAGCCGGTGCTGCGCGATCTCGCCGAGCGCGGGCCGGTCTACGCGTTCACCGTCGTCTTCAACTACTCGTACCTGCGGCCGGCCGCCGAGAGCGCCGCCCCCGCCGACGACGGCGCCGCGCCGGCCGCGCCCGGCGCCGGAGCCG
>CAZNIX010000106.1:0-11655 GCA_964573125.1 uncultured Thermoanaerobaculia bacterium | reverse complement strand
CCGACCTCGGCCCGCCGCCCGGCGCGGCGCCGGCGCCGCTGCCGCCGGTCGCCGAGCTGCTCGACCTGATCGTCCAGCTCGGCGCCTCCGACCTCCACCTCTCCGCCGCCCAGGCGCCGCGGATCCGCCTGCACGGCGAGATGCGGGCGGTCACCCGCTACCGCGCACCGAGCGCCGACGAGCTGCTCGCCCGCCTGCGCGAGATCACGCCCGAGCGCAACCTGCGGCAGTTCGAAGAGATCGCCGACACCGACTTCGCCCACGAGACCGCGGCCGCCCGCTTCCGCGTCAACCTCTTCCGCGACCGCAACGGCCCCGGCTGCGTCCTGCGCCAGATCCCGCGCCAGATCCCGAAGTTCGAGACCCTCGGGCTGCCCGACAGCCTGCGCGACCTGGCGACGCTGGCCAAGGGCCTGGTGCTGGTCACCGGCCCGACCGGCTCCGGCAAATCGACCACCCTCGCCGCCCTCCTCGACCTCGTCAACCGCGACCGCGCCGACCACCTGATCACGATCGAAGACCCGATCGAGTTCGTCCACCCGTCCAAGCGCTGCCTGGTCAACCAGCGCGAGGTCGGCGTCCACACCGGGAGCTTCGCGCACGCACTGCGCGCCGCCCTGCGCGAAGACCCGGACGTCGTCCTGGTCGGCGAGCTGCGCGACCTCGAGACCATCGCCATGGCGATCGAGACCGCCGAGACCGGCCACCTGGTCTTCGGCACGCTGCACACCACCACCGCCCCCTCGACCGTCGACCGCATCGTCGACCAGTTCCCCGGCGACCAGCAGGGCCAGATCCGCACCATGCTCGCCGACAGCCTCCGCGCCGTGATCGCCCAGACCCTCCTCCGCCGCATCGCCGGCGGCCGTGTCGCCGCCTACGAGATCCTCCGCTGCACCCCCGCCGTCTCCAACCTCATCCGCGAAGGCAAGACCTTCCAGATCCCCTCCGCCATGCAGATCGGCCGGGCGCAGGGGATGCTCACGCTGACGGATAGCTTGTTCGAGCTGGTCCGCAGCAAGACCGTCGAGCCCGAGGAGGCGCTGCGCAAGGCGACCGACCGGGAGACGCTGATGAAGAAGCTCGAGGAGGCGCGGCTGGTGCGGGGGCGCAAGGCGACCGAGGCGCCCGCCGGCGGCGGGTGAGGGTGGCGGGTCGAGCGGTTCAGCCGGCCTCGCGAAACGGGTTCTCGACGCGCAGGCCGTCGTAGTCCTGCTCAGCGGAGAGGTCCTCCGAGAGCACCACCTCGCAGCCGCTCGCGCGGGCCGCCTCGAGGATGGCGGCGTCCCAGTAGGAGAGGCCCCAGCGGGCGCGGGTGGCAAACGCCGCGCGCAAGATGGGCAGCGTCAGCTCCTGCACCGGGTAGCGGCAGAACGACTCGACCAGGCGCACGGCCTGGTAGTGGCGGAGCCGATCGCGCCGGGTCTCGCGCGTCGATTGCACGTAGAACTCCTGCAGGACCTGGACGGAGAGGGCGAGATCTCGCCGCCGGAGGATCTCGCGAGCCACCGCCGCCTTGCGCCGCTCCTTCTCGGCCCGCGACACCGCGTAGAGCAGGACGTTGGTGTCAACGAACCGCGCGGTCATGCAGCTCGTCCCGCCCCAGGCGATCCCCGGCCCCGCCCTCGACATCCCCTACTGCCATCACGAGAGGTGGGACGGCACGGGCTATCCGCGGGGGCTGAAGGGCGAGCAGATCCCACTCGCGGCGCGACTTTTCGCCGTCGTCGTCGTGTGGGACGCGCTGCGCTCGGACCGCCCGTACCGGTCCGGTTGGCCGGAAGCGAAGGTGCTGGGCCACCTCCGCGGATTGGCCGGCACGCATCTCGACCCGCGCGCCGTCGAGCTGTTCTTGAGGGTCCTCGGCGAAGGGACGGCCGAGTAGGCTGGCGCGGGACGCCGCCAGGGCCGCGAGAATCGAGTCACGCCGTCATCGCCCAGAGCCCTCCTCCGCCGCACCGCCAGCGGCCGCGGGGGGCGGGTGCAGGCGGACTCGCGCCGGTGAACAGGCGGCAATTAGGCGGCGTCTCTTAAAAAAAGGGATCAAGGGCTTGACAATCTACGTCTCGTAGTCTAATGATAAGTCCAACCCGGTATTTGTACGCGGTGTCCTTAAAGGAGGCCTGCCATGGCACAGGGCAAGACGGACGTCAAGAAGCTGTCGGTGAGGCGTGGCGCAACGGCGAGCGCGGCCAAGTGCGCGGCGAGCGCGGCCAAGTGCGCGGCGGACGCGGCCAAGTGCGCGGCGGACGCGGCCAAGTGCGCGGCAGACGCCGCCAAGTGCGCAGCAAGTATCAAGTGAGCGCCGACGCCGAAGGGTGCGGCGGACAGTAGAGCCGGCCAGGGGACAGTCGTACCGCAGGCTCCGACGTGCCGTCCTCGGACGGCCCCCTCGGACTATCGGGTCGCGATACCGCCATGAACGCGCAGAGCCTTGGAGTTGGACTCCAGTTCAACCCGGCGCTGATCGGGTGGTTTCCGTTTCTCGACCAGCCGCTCGACGCACTGGAGATCTTGTTCGACGGCGTCATGGCGCCACTCGATGGCCCGGGCTTGATCTCGCCTGAGGGTGACGAGCTGATACGGGAGGTCGCGGCCAGGTTTCCCATCATCGGACATTCGAACTACGGTGGGGATTTCGGCTTCGACCCCCTCATGAGCACGCCGGCCGTGCGTCGACACGTCCCCCTGGCCAAGAGATTCGGCGTCCACTGGGTAGCGGATCACTGCTTTTACTGCGACGCCTCTTGGGCCGACGTATGGAGTAGCCCGTTGCAGTTTTCTCACGACGAGGTCGTTCGCGTTGCCGAGCGGGCGCGCGCGCTTCAGGATCTCTACGGAGTCGCGCTCGGCCACGAGAATGCGGCCTACTACCGGACGTGTCCTGGTAGCGAAATGCCGGAAGAGGAGTTTCTCGCGCGGGTTGTGGAGCTGGCGGGAACCTACCTGCACCTGGATTTACACAACCTTTACGCGAACGCACTTAATCATGCGGCGAGCGGGTATTCGATCCAGAGGTTCCTGGCGACGATCCCGCTCGACCGTGTGATTGCGATTCACATGGCGGGCGGGCGCTGGATCGACGGGCAGTACCACGATCTGCACGACACGCAGGTGGACGAGGCCGTCTGGGATCTGCTCGACGACGTACTGTCGCGATCCCACCCGCGCGTCGTGACCCTGGAGTACGAGACGCAGGCTCTCCACGCCGACACGGCGATCCTGGATCGTGAGCGCACCATCGACGTGATTCTGGCCGACCTCGAGCGAGCTCGAGGGTCCTGGGACCGCGCCTACGGTGCCTGCAGTCGAAGGACGACGCGAACCGAGGCAGCCTGATGGATGCTCGGTTGGTGTGGGACACCTGGCGCCGGATCCTGACCAGCGACGACCTCGTCGAGTCGGTCCTCCGCCCCGAGGACTCCGACACGACCGCGGTATCCGGGCTCGCGGCCGACGAGATCGCGGTTCTGGCCGATTACTCGAGCACTCCCGCCGCCACCGACACCATGATCGGCATGTACCGGCGCGGGTTGGTGAGAAACGCGCTGGCCGCGTTGAACTTCACGCCGCTCACTCGCCGCCTGCTGAACGCCAGTGAGCTCGACGTCTCGGTGGTGGCGGCGGACTTCGTGCAGTCGAGAGGTTACCGCGACGACGGGCCCAACTTCTGGCGGATCGCCGCCGGCTTCGTCGCGCACTTGGCGAAGCTCCCAACGTTCTCCTCACGGCTACGACAAGACGTGCTCGCGCTCGACCTGGCGGCGATCGCGCTCGCCCGGCGGCTCGGCGAGGCCCCGCCCGCGTCGTGGCCAGAAGACGCCGCCCTCGATCCGTCTGCGATCCGCGACTCCGATCGCTTCGTCGCCTCTCCCGCCGCGGCCGTCGTTTCAACGGCCTACGATCTGACGCCGTGGCTGGAGGATCCGTTGAATTTCGCCGTCGATACGGAGTTCCAACCCTCACCGCGGCATTGGTTGATCTATGTCCCGAGCGCGGTAGCGGCACACGCTTACGCGGAACTTTCCGAGCGCGCCGCCCGCGCCTTCACCATCCTGTCGGAGTCGAAGACCGTGACCGAGCTGTCGCCGGCTCTCGACGCGCTCCCGCTGGCTGAAGTGCTCGAGGTGATCGGCTCACTTGCCGAGCTCGGCGTCGTCGTCCGTGAGGAGCCGGCATGACTTCCAGGATCAAAGTAGCGCTCGTGCATCAGGGGATTTGGGACATGGAGAGACTCTCCATGCCGCTCGCCCTCGGCTACCTGAAGGCGTACGCTCAGAAGAACGAGGAACTCAGAGACGCCGTCGATTTCCGTATCTTCAACTATCGCGGCGCCGATCGGCCGATCCACATGGTTCCTGAAGTGCTCATCGAGGATCCCCCGGACATCCTGGCGTGTTCGGTCTTCGGGTGGAACTTCCGTAACTTCGGTCAGCTCGCGACGACGTTTCGGCAGATCAATCCGGTGGGCTGGACGATCTTCGGCGGAACCCACGTCGCGTACCAGGCGCAGCGGGTCTTCAGCCTGTATCCGGAGGTTGACGTCGTGGTCAACGGTGAAGGAGAAATCACCTTCTCGAACCTCCTCCGGGCATACCTTGGCGGCGGATCACGGCACGGCCTGGCAGACACTCGCGGCATCTCTTTCCGCTCCGCCGCGGGTGACCTCGTCACGACCGAGGACGAGCCCCGGATCAAGGACCTGGACACGATTCCGTCGCCGTTTCTGACCGGAGCCCTTCCACTGTTCGATGAGAAGGGCGAGTTCTTGTATGACGCGGTCACGATGGAGACCAATCGAGGGTGTCCGTACAGTTGCGCGTTCTGTTACTGGGGAGGCGCCATCGGCCAGAAGATCCACGCCTTTTCGCGCGACCGACTCCGCGAGGAGATCGAGCTGTTCGGGCGACTGCAAGTCCAGAACATCTGCCTGTGCGACGCCAACTTCGGGATGCTGCCCGCGGATCGGGAGTTCCTCGAGGACCTCATCCTGACCCGTTCGCAACATCACTTTCCGCGTGTTCTGACGACCTCGTGGGCCAAGAACAAGGGGAAGCGCTTCTACGAGCTGGTACAGATGATGCGGGCTGCCGGTCTCAACTCCGACTTCACGCTCGCGATCCAAACGCTTGATCCAGAAGCACTGCGGACGTCGCGGCGGCAGAACATGGCCATCAACAAGTTCGAGGACTTGTGCGAGTGGCTCCACAAGGAGGGGCTGGGCTCCTACGCCGAGATGATCTGGGGATTGCCCGGCGAAACCTGCGAGTCTTTCCTGAATGCGTATGACCGAGTCGCCCGATTCGTGCCGCGAATCGCGACCTACTCGCACCTCCTCCTACCGAACACCGCCTACGATCGGGAACGTGCCGATCATGAGTTCATTACCATCCGTGGTCAGGATTACGATTTCGAATACGTCCTGGCACACACGACGATGACGCTGGCCGACAATCGCCGCATGCACGCCTTCATGTTCTGGGCCCGGATCATTGCGGAGTACATGTTCATTCGCTATAGCTGGATTCCTCTCCGTGAGTGGTGCGGGCTCTCCCAGTCCGAAGTTCTTCTCGACCTCGACAACTGGATCGAGACGCGAGGGAACCACCCGGACGCGGCCGCCCTGCTCGACTGTCGCAATGAAGTAGTCGCGAATCTCGACGCCTCACGGACGGGACGTCCAATCCGGATCCTCTATCTGCGTCCCGGCGCATCGGCGCTCCTCGAGAGATGGTGGAACGATTCAATCCTCCCGCATGCGCCGAGTGGGTTGCATCCTCTCCTGCGGGAGCTCTTCCGCTACGAGACGATCATGCGCCCCCTGCACGAGGATCGAGCCCGAGCCGAGGGTCTGGAGGTGGAGACGATCGACGACACGCCTTACTTCGTCCGACGCGGCGTGACCTTCGAGTTCGACTTCGCTCGCGTCCTTTCGGCGTTCGCCGATGTCAACGCTTCACCGCAACCGTCATGGCAGCCGCCGGTCGACTTCTTCTATCAGGTCGGGTTCAGCCAACACATCGACAACCACGAGATTCTGGTGCAATACCGTGCCAAGACGCGCGAAGAGATCAGTGTGGAATCGTCCCTCCGAGACCGGGAATTCGTCCCGGAAGAGAAAGTCCGCCACGTTGCTGGACTCCCCGACACCTCGATGCGGGGCCAATTCTCAGTGATCAGTTGAAGGAGACGCTGGGATTTCCCGCCCCACGGCTGTCGGATGACGCTCTCGTCATTCTCGACCCGGCCGTCGAGATCCTGAACACCGAGGTCGACGAGTGCTTCTTGATGTGTCAGACCGATTCGGGAATCGGCATGGTGATCCCTCCCGGCGAGGGCCTGCTCGAGTTCGTCAGGAGGCTAGCGGGTAAGCGTGTCCGGGTCGGAGCGCTCCGTGAAGAATACGACGAACGTGAGTTGGTCGATGAGATCCTGTCTTCTCTCTTCGCGTACGGGTTCGCCCAAGTCACGCCGCCTGAACGATCGGTGGCGGCACGGGCGCGTCGTCGGTTCGTAACGATCGATCTGGACGCCGTGCCTTCGATCGCGGATCTGTGTGCGCAGTGGAGCGCAGCGGAGCCGGCGCCTGCAGTGTTGCTCGGCTGTTCGCGCCTGTCGGACCATAGAAGGACACTGGCTGAGCTGGCGCAGCGCCGACAAGCGGGGACCTTGCGCGCGCACCACGTCGTGGTTCGGGCGATCGACGCCCGCTGCGATGGCGATCTGCGCGAATCCCTGGTTCGACTGGGCGCTGCCGTGGAAGTCGAGGGCGTTGCCTGGCCCGCGCCGGACAATGCGGTTCCGGGGCTGGCGGAGCTCGCTCGCGCTCGTATCGCTACGCACGTAATCATGGCGCCCGGTGCGTCGATCCTCGACGAGGTCCTTCGTGAGCGCTGTGTGGAGTGGTGCCGGAGCGAGTCGATCTCCGGCCTGTGTCTACGGCTGGACCCTTCGACGATCAGGGAAAACGAGATCGCGCGTGTGTTGGACGCCGTGGGAGCGCTCGAGATGCTTCTCGGCGACGTCGTGGTGATGGACGTGCCAGGCGACGAGGTGCTGCTCGGAAACACCGACTACGGCCGGCTCGACGAGGAGACATCCGAAGCGGAGCGTCGGTTTCGCCTCGCCTATCTGCGCTGGCGAATCCCGCTGATCAAGGCCCTGGAAGGAGACTGTCCGTGGAGTCAGGTCCCCGAGGTGGAGGATCGGTGGGTTCGTTCCGCGGAGGATCTCCTGCCGAATCACCCCGAGCTGCTCTTGCTCAAACCGGGAAGCGCGATCGTGGACGTCTGTGGCGGGATGGGTCGCGTCGCGCGCCGGCTGGCGCCTGCGGTCGGTCCGGAAGGCATCGTTATTTCGATTGAATCCAGGAGGTTTCTGACAGAACGTGGGCGGCGTTTTGCCTGCGAAGGTAACTTCACGAATATTCAATTCCGGCCGGGTCGTGCGGAGCGGCTTCCCCTGCCGGACCGGACGGTCGATGCCGCCGTCAACGAGTGGACGGGTGCGATTTGGGAGCTCGGGCTCGGACCGACGATGGTGAAGGAAATGGCCCGGGTCGTTCGCCCGGGTGGCCGAATAGCCGTCACGCATCGTCTGGTGCAACTCCATCTCGACGCGCTCGACAAGCCATGGGTGCAATACGAGGAGATCTATGATTGGGTTCGGGATGCCTTCCGACATCCAGGATTGACGATCGTCGCCGAACGCGTGTGGGGCCAGATTGTCCCGTCGAAAGGAGGCGACAATGCGAGCCTGTGGGTTGAGCAGTACATGCCGCGCCTGGTCAATCCCAGCAACCGGGTATTTCCCCGCCAGGACCCCGATCGCGGGTCGTTTCTCGCCGATGTCTACTTGACGATGGTCGCGGAACGTCGGCATCCGTAGCCAGCGCGCCCACCAGGAGCTGGCGCTCGCCTGCCGTTGTGAGGTTCCTCGGCGAAGGGTCAGCCGGCGAGCAAGCTCGAGGAAGTGCGGCTTCGCCGCTGAATCGGTCGCTGAAGGCAGGGATTCGGGGAGCCCGCGTCGGGCTGTTGCTGAGGCCCCTCGGCGGCGGGACGACCCAGCATTGGGGCGGACAGCCCGATGCGCACTCGTCGTGGTGCTCGAGCCGGTCGGGAGTGCGCTCCACGCGATGGGCGCGGCAGGTCAGCTCAGCGCCGTCTCTCCGCGGTCGGCCGGGCCAGGGTACGGGCGGTCCCGGGCTCCGGGCTGAGCGCGGGGCGACGCGGCGGCGCCGCCGCCGGCCGCGGCAGGGGAGCGGTCAGCGTCAGCCGCAGCCAGGCCGCGAACACCGAGGCGTACATCGCGATCCGCTGGGAGGCGCCGGCGAGGAAGCCGCGCTTGGCCTCTTTCTTGCGGTGCTCGAGGCCGTCGAGGACGAGGATGCCCACCGGTAGGCCGAGGCGGCGGCAGACCCAGTTGAGCGCGGTCTCGACGCGGTAGCCGCGCAGGTAGCGGGCGGGGACGCTCGCGAAGACCTCGCGGCGCAGGCAGCGGATGCCCGAGAGCAGCGGGCCGGTGCGCCGGTGGGCGGCGTTGACGAGCACGCCCCGGTGGCGGACGCCGACGTGCATCGCCAGCTCGCCGGCGACCACCGGGGCGATCAGGCGGGCGAGCAGCTCGGGCTCGAGGCCGGTGATGTCGCCGTCGACGAACAGGATGACCGGGGCTCCGGTGTGCGCCACGCCGGCGGCCATCGCCAGGCCCTTGCCGCGGTTCTGGCGCAGCTCGACGGTGGTCACCCCCATCGCCCGCGCCAGCGCGGCGGTGCCGTCGGTGGAGCCGTCGGAGACGACCACCACCTGGCCGATCCCGGGGGTCTCCTGGAGCGCGGCGAGGACCGCGGCGAGTGTGTGCTCCTCGTTGTAGACCGGGACTACGGCCGCCACCCAGGGGGCCGCCGCCGCGGGCGCGGCGGATCGCCCCGCCGGCCGGGAGCGCGGTGAACGCCGGCGCTTTCGCTGGGCCGCCACCCGTCCTCCTTCGTGCCACGGCGCGCGGTCGCGCTCGGCCGAACGAACGCGCATGCTATCGCAACCCCCCGGACCGCCCGAGGCTCGCGGGCGTGCTCCTACGCCAGGACGAACGTGACCTTCATCTTGACCTTGTAGGCGGTGACCTCGCCGCCCTCGACGGCGACCTCCTGATCCTGGATCCAGGCTCCCTTGACGTTGTCGACGGTGCGGGCGGCGCGCGCGATGCCCTGCTTGATCGCGTCGTCGAAGCTCTGGGTCGATTCGGACGTGATCTCGATGACTTTGGCTACCGACATTGGTCGCTCCTCTCCTCGTGACGTGGTGGGCGTGAGGCCCCTGCTGTTCCGGCTAGGCTACAGCAAGCCGCCTGCCAGCTACCGGCAGGCCGGCGGCGCCGGGCCGCGCCGGCGCGGTCGCCGCGGGATATCCTCCGGGGCGAGGAGGCACGATGGCACTGCTGAACCGTGACGACCTTCGCGAGCTGGCCCAGGGGGATCCCCCCTGCGTGTCGCTCTATCTGCCGACCCACCGCGCCGGCGCCGAGACCCAGCAGGACCCGATCCGGTTCAAGAACCTGCTGCGCGCGGCGGCGGAACAACTGTCCGCGGCGGCCCCCTCGACCGACGGCGCCGATCCCGACGCGATCCTCGCGCCGGCGCGGGTCCTGCTCGACGACCATCCGTTCTGGCAGCACCAGAGCGACGGGCTGGCGGTGTTCCTCTCGCCAGCGGGGCGGCGCCTCTACCGGCTGCCGCTGTCGTTCGAGGAGCTGGCGGTGGTCGGCGAGCGCTTCCACTTGGCGCCGCTCCTGCCGCTCCTGGGCGGCGACGGGCTGTTCTACATCCTGGCGCTGTCGCAGAAGCGGGTGCGCCTGTTCGCGGCCACCCGCCACCGGGTGCGCGAGGTCGACCTGCGCGACATCCCCGAGAGCCTGGTCGACGCGCTCGGCTACGACTTCGAGCAGCGCAGCCTGCAGTTCCACTCCGGCACGCCGCGCGCGGCCGGCGGCGGGCGGGCGCCGATCTACCACGGCCACGGCCCGAGCGCCGACGAGACCAAGGAGGAGGTCGCCCGTTTCCTCCAGCTCGTCGACCACGGCGTGCGCCGGCTGCTGCGCGAGCCGGCGGCGCCGGTGGTGGTGGCGGCGGTCGACTGGGAGGCGAGCCTCTACCGCGACCTCTCGAAGCTCCCCAACCTGGTGCCCGAGGCGATCGAGGGCAACCCCGACGCCGCCTCGGCGGAGGAGCTGCACCGGCGGGCGCTCGAGAAGGTGACGCCGCTGTTCGCGGCCGACCGCGAGCAGGCGGCCGAGCGCTGGGCCGCCGCCGCCGGCACCGGCCGGACCGGCGACCGGGTCGAAGAGGTGGTGGTCGCCGCCGCCGACGGGCGGGTGGACACCCTGTTCGTCGATCCCGCGGCCCACCGCTGGGGCCGCTTCGATCCCGCCGCCCGCGCGGTCGAGGTCCGGCGCGAGCGCCGCAACGGCGACGAGGACCTGATCGACCGCGCCGCGCTCGAGACGCTGCTCCACGGCGGCACGGTCCACGCCGGCGCCGGCGACGCGGTGCCGGGCGGCGGCGAGCTGGCCGCGCTCTACCGGTTCTGAGGGCGGCGCGCCGGCCGAGTGGCCGCAGCGGCGATCAGCCCGCCAGCCACCCTTCGCCGAACGGCACCCAGATGTTCTTGACCTGGACCGCGTGGTGCAGGAACTCCTCGCCGGCGCCCTGATCGGGGTCGAACCAGTCGCGGGCGAGGCCGCCGTCGCACCAGGTGCGCTTCAAGTTGCCGGTCGAGGCGCGCTCGACCGCGGCGCAGTCGGCGGCGGTGCCGAAGCACCAGACGGCGTCGAGGTCGTCGTGGCCGCCGAGCTGCTTGGCCAGCGCGGCGCGCTCGCCGGTGACGAGGTTGACCACGCCGCCGGGGACGTCGGAGGTGTCGAGCACCTGGTAGAGGTCGGTGGCGGCGAGCGGGTGGCGCTCGGAGGGGACGACGACGACCGCGTTGCCCATCGCCACCGCCGGCGCGAGCGCCGAGCAGAGCGCGACGAGCGGCGCCTCGTCGGGGCAGACGATGCCGACGGTGCCGATCGGCTCGGCGACCGCGAACGTGAAGTTGCGGATCGGCGTCGCCTGCACCCGGCCGGCGTACTTGTCGGCCCAGCCGGCAGAGAGGAAGAGGCGCTCGATCGCGAGGTCGACCTCGCGGCGCGCGGCGTCCGGGGCGGCGCCGGTCATCGCGGTCAGGCGGCGCGCGAACTCCTCGCCGCGGGCGGCCAGGTTCTCGGCCAGGTAGAAGAGCACCTGCGCGCGCAGGTGCGCGCTCGCCCGGCCCCACTTCGGCTGCGCCTTGCGCGCCGCGGCGACCGCGTTGCGCACGTCCTTGCGATTGCCGGCGCCGACCTCGCCGACCAGCTCGCCGCGCGGCCCGAGCACCCGCCGGCTGTAGCCGCCGTCGGGGCGCGCCTGCTTGCCGCCGATGTACATCTTCGCGGTGCGGTCGATCGCGGGGAGCGGCGGCGGGCCGGCGGCGGCACCGGCCGCGCGGGCGGGCTCGGCGGACTCAGCTCGCCGACCGTCCCGGGCCTCGATGATGACGCGCACGAGCTGGCCCTCTATGGCCACTCCGTGTCGCCGCGCTTCCTCCTCCAGCCGCACGTTGAGGTAGCGGCGGTTGTAGA
>CAZNIX010000105.1:0-11749 GCA_964573125.1 uncultured Thermoanaerobaculia bacterium | reverse complement strand
CCGCCTTCGCCGCCCGCCGCCCCGGCATCCACCGCGGCGAGCCAGGCGCCGGCCGCTGCCACCGCCGCCGCCGCGGCGACCAGCGTCACCGGGTGGGCGAGCCAGAGGAGGAGGCCGAAGCCGGCGAAGGCGAGGCGCTCGCGGCCGCGGTCGAGCGCGCCGCCGCGGTGCAGCCAGTAGGCGAGCGCCGCCGCGAGCGCGGCGAGGCTCCAGCAGAAGGAGTGGAAGCCGAGGTGGTAGAGGTAGCCCGCCGAGAGCGGGAGGGCGAGGAACGCGAGGTCCTCCGCGCCCGGGCGGAGCGCCCGCAGCGCCGCCCGCGCCGCGAGCGGGAAGAGCACCAGGTAGGCCGAGAGATAGAGCTTCTCGGCCGCCGCAGGCGGCAGGCTGCCGAGCAGCGCCGCCAGCGCCAGGTGGCTCGCCCAGGTGGGGTGGGGATCGGGGTTCAGCTCGAAGACCTCGCGCAGCAGTGGCCGGTCGCGGCGGTGGAGGTCGAGCAGCAGGGAGGCGCCGGCGAGGTGCGCGGGGCCGTCCTGGGTCGGCAGGTAGGGGACGCTCCACAGCGGGACGAGCTGGAGCACCACGACCAGCGCGAACGCGAGGCCGGTCCGGCGCGGGCGGAACGAGCGCAGGCGGGCGAGGCGCCGCCCGGCCGCCTCGAGCGCCGGCGCCAGCGGCAGCGCCGCGAGCGCGACGACGGGGAGCAGGAACCGGTTGCCGTGGTGCGAGTGGTCCCATAGCCGGTAGCCGGCGAAGAAGACGAGCAGCGCCGCCGCGCCGCCGCCGACCAGAGCGGCGAGCCCCGCCCGCCGCCGCCAGAGCCAGGGCAGCGCCGCGAGCGAGAGGACGGTCAGCGGGCTGGTCGGCACCAGGCCGTGCCGGCGGTCCATGAGCTGGCGGAAGAGGCCGGTGCCCAGGGGATCGCCGAAGTCCTCGCGCTGGGAGACCGCGACCCAGCCGGTCTCGGTCCAGCGCGCGATGCGGTCGTAGGAGGTCACCTGCGGTGCGCCGAAGAGGTGGGCGTCGTAGGCCGCGAGCAGCGCGAGCGGCAGGGCCAGGCCGAGCGCGAAAGGCGCCGCCGCCCGCCGCCGCGGCCGCGGCAGCGCGAAGAGGAAAAACGGCGCGACGACGGCGAGCGGCAGCTTGCTCGCGACCGCGAGGCCGAGCAGCAGGCCCGCCGCGCCGAGTCGCCGCGGCGAGGCCGGCGCCCCGGGCGGCGGCAGGGCGGCGAGCGCGCCGGCGAGCAGCACAGTCGAGAAGACGTCCGGCGAGTAGTTCCAGGCGTAGTGCGGGAGCAGGGTGGCGGCGCCGGTGGCGGCGGCCGCGGCGGCGGCCGGCCAGGGGGCGGCGACGCGGCGCGCCAGTGCGTAGAGCACCCCGGCGAGCAGGGTGAGCTGGAGCAGGTTGAAGACGAGGGCGCCGCGCGGGCCGAAGAGGCCGATCAGGGGCAGCGAGGCGAGCGGCAGCGCGATCGGGTGCTTGGGGACCAGCCGCCCGCGGCGATCGAGCGCGACCTCGCCGGAGAACCGGGACGGCTCGCCGGGGAGCTGGTTGCCGAGATCGAGGTCGCCATCGGCGAGCAGCGAGACCGCGGTCAGGTAGTAGTAGGGGCAGTCGCCCCGCAGATACGGGCCGCCGTCGTAACCGCTCGCGATCACCGCGAGGTAGACCGCGAGCGGCGCGGTCACCGCCGCCAGGAGCGGCCACGCCGGCCTGCGTCGGGGCGCGGGGCCTGCGCTCGTCTCGGGCCTGGTCACGACGGCTGGAGCCTACCGCCGTCCCGGTGGATCCGCGCTCGGGGCGCGAGATCGCCCGCGCGCGGCATCGAGCGCACCGCGCGCTGGCGCACGGCTGACTGACGAAGCGGCGCTCCTGGTCACCCGATCCAGCTCGCGCGGATGACCGCGCGCCTTCGGCTCCTCCCACCCCGGCGCGTTCGGCCTGTCCCGCCCGCCGGGGTGGCGATGGCCGCGCCCTTTTCGATTACGCTGAAAACCGCCACATTCCTCGCCGCGCCGCCGGCGCGGAGGAGGTGCAGCATGAGGCGCCTGCCGGTCTTCGTCGCAGTTCTCGCCGCGCTCCTCGCCCTCCTCGCCGCGGCCGCGCCGCCGGCGCGCGCCGAGCTCGCCTCGCTGGTCGCGGACCTCGCCGTCGACGAGCCCGGACCCAACCGCGGCTCCGATCCCGGCCCCTTCGTCCGCGTCGGCTCGCGGGTGATCTTCTACGCCGACCCCACGGGCGGGGGAGACCGGTTCCCGTGGGCCACCAACGGCACAGCGGCGGACACCGTGCGGCTTCCCGTCGCCGATCCGCTGGCGGCCGGCCTCGGCACCGCCGGCGGCGCCTACCTCTGGTTCGGGCGGACGCTCTCCAGCGGCTACTCGTTGTGGCGCAGCGACGGCGCCGCCGCCGGCACCGAGCGCCTGGCGGCCGGCGGCGTCTACGCGCCGCCCGAAGGCTCGCCCATCCCGTGGGCGTTGACGGGCGGGCGGCTCCACTTCTTCCGCCGGCCGGGCGGCGTCCTCGAGCTGTGGGAGAGCGACGGCACCGCCCCCGGCACGCGGCGGATCGCGCGGCTGCCGCAGGTCGAGGACGACATCTTCGCGGTCGCCGTCCACCGCGGCGGGGTGTTCTTCGTCAGCCTCGAGGTGGAGATCATCATCGGCGGCGATCCCGGCTACCGCAACTGGCGCCTCTGGCGGACCGACCTGGCCTCCGGGCGTACGCGGCTGCTCCACGGCGTCCCCTCCGCCGGCGGCCTCGAGCTGCATCCGACGGCGGCGCGGCTGGTCTTCTTCCCGGCGCGCGGCGTCTGGGCCACGGACGGCACCGTTCAGGGCACGGCTCCCGTGCCCGGACCGCCCGGCGGGACGGCCTTCGGGGTCGACTGGATCGGCGGCGTCGCGGGCGGCAGGCTCTTGATCGGTGGCCGCGACCCGTTCCGGGGCGAAACGCTGTGGGCGACCGACGGCGCCGGGACGCGGCTCCTCGCCCTCGGCGTCTCGTTCTCGCCCCTTGATCCGGACGTGGTCCGTCTCGGCGACCAGTCCTACTTCGTCGCCGCGGACTCGGGGCACGGCGCCGAGCTGTGGAGCACCGCCGGCACGCGCGCGACCACCGGCCGGGTGACGGACCTCTGTCCCGGGCCGTGCCCGGCGTTCGCCGATCCCTACGGGTCGAGCCTCGCGGCGGCCGGCGGGCGCGTCGTCCTGATCGCCGAGGACGGCGCCGGCCGGAGCGCCGTCTGGGTCGCCGACGGCACGTCCGCGGGCCCGCTCAAGGTGCTCGACCTCGGCGACTTCGGCGCCGGCGGCTGGGCGCGGCTGCGGTCCGAAGGCGATCTCGTCTTCGTCCACCGCCGGGACGGCGGCGCCGTCGAGCTGTGGGGCAGCGACGGCACGGCCGCAGGCACGCGGCGGCTGATCCGGCTCGCCGACGCCGATCCCTTCCTGCCCTACGGGCCGTTGCCGGCGCCGTCGCTGGCGGCGCTGGGCGGGCGCATCATGACGTTGGGCTACGACCTACGCGGCGGCTTCGAGCCCTGGTCGCTCGCGCTCGACGGCCGCAGCGGCCGGCCGCTCGGCGACCTCGCCCGAGGCGGCGAGGCGGCGGCCGCGGATCCCTTCGACGCCGTCGCGCTCGGCGACCGGCTGCTCTTCATGACCGGCCGCGGCGAGTCCGGCGCGGCGTGGTCGACCCGGGGCTCGGCGGAGACGACGGTCGCTCTGGGCGTGCTGCCGGCGCCGCGGCTGCCGTTCGAGCCGCCGCTGACCGCGATCGTCGGCGGCCGCGGCTATCTCAACCTGGGCGACCTGTGGGTCACCGACGGCACCGCGCTGGGCACCGAGCGGCTGACCGATCTCGCTGCCACCGAGCCGGGGAGCCGGGTCTCCACGGCGATCGTCGACCTCGGCGGCCGGGCAGTCTTCGGCGTCACCGCCGTCGGCTCGCAGGCGACCGAGCTGTGGACCTCCGACGGCACCGCCGCGGGCACCCGTGCCGCGCCGCTGCCGCCTCTCCCGTTGCGGATCTTCGACCTGACCGCGGTCGGCGGCGAGCTGTACTTCTGGGCGAACGACGGCGCCGGCGGCTGGGAGATCTGCACCGCCGACCCGGCGCTGGCCACGATGCGCCCGCTCACCGATCGCCCCGATCCCGGCGAGCCGGGTGCGCTGCAGGTGGCGCCCGAGTTCACACGGATCGGCGCGGACGTCTACTTCATGGTCCCGGACCGGCTGGGCGGCGCCTCGCTCTGGCGCAGCGACGGCACGACCGAGGGCACCGAGCGCGTGCCGCCGCCGGCGGTCGGCGGCGTCGAGCAGTGGCGGCGGACCTTCGCCGGGCTCGCCGGCTCGGTGCTGCTGTTCACCTCCTCGTCGAGCGGCTTGGACTTGCGGCTATGGGCCGGGGACGGCTCCGGCACCGACTGGCTGGAGCTGCGCGACTTCGGCGCGGGCTCGCAGCTCGGGGAGGTGGTGCGGCGGGCGGACGATCTGCTGTTCGTGGTGCGCGCGGGCGGTAGCGGCGGGCTGCGCCTCTACCGCAGCGACGGCACGGTGGCGGGGACGGAGGAGATCCTCGATTTCGCCGCGCTCGGCCTCGCCGAGGTCCACTCGATGATCTCGCTCGGTGGCCGGCTCTTCTTCGGGGCCGGGCCGGAGGCGGGGCGCACGGAGCTCTGGCTCAGCGACGGCACCCCCGCCGCCACCCGCCGACTGCAGGAGATCGCGCCGGGTCTGGCCGGCTCCGAGCCGCGGGACTTCACCTTCGCCGGCTCGCACCTCTACTTCACCGCCGACGACGGTCTCCACGGCCGCGAGCTGTGGAGCCTGCCGCTCGACGAGCTGGACCGGCCCTGCCGGCCGTCGGCGACGGCGCTCTGCCTGGGCGGCGGCCGCTTCCGCGCCGAGCTGTTCCGCCACGACCGGACGGGCGGGCGAGGCGACGGCCGGGCGGTTCCCTGGTCGTCGGCGTCGGGGATGTTCTGGTTCTACGACTACGGCAACCCGGAGGCGGTGGTGAAGATGGTCGACGGCGGCGCGGTCAACGGGCGGTACTGGCTGTTCTACGGTCCGCTCGGCGACGCCTACGCCGCGCTGACCGTGACCGATCTCGAGAGCGGCGAGGTCCGGCGCTGGCCGGCCGAGGCGGGACCGCTGCCGGTTTTCGCCGACCTGGCGGCGTTCCCGGGCGGGGCGGCGGCGCCGGCCGGTGGATTGGGGCTCGCTACGCTGCCGGGGTCGTTCGGAGCGACGGAAGCGGGGAACGCGCGGGCGGCGGCCGGCGGGTCGACGTGGTTCGACGATCTCGCGCGCGCCGCCGGCGAGCCGGTAGGACATGACCGCGTCGCACTTCCGGTCGGCGTGCCGGCGGGGGTGATCACAGTCCCGGAGATCACCGCCTGCTCGGCCGGACCGTGCATCGAGAACCCCACGCGCCTGTGCCTCCAGGGCGGCCGGTTCGCGGTCGACCTCGCGTGGCGCGACGGCTCCGGCACCGAGCACCAGGCCATGGCCTTCCCCCACGGCGACCACGCCGGCTACTTCGCGTTCTACGGCGCGCGCGACCTCCAGGCGGCGCTCAAGGTCCTCGACGCCCGGGCGGTCGACGGTCGGTTCTGGCTGTTCGCGGCCTGGCTGACCCACCTCGAAACCACGTTGACGGTGACCGATGCGTCGAGCGGTACCGTCCACCGCTACCACAAGCCGGCCGGGGAGTTCGAGAGCGTGATCGATCTGACCAGTCTGCAGTAGCGCGCGTGCGACGGGCGCGCGGGAGGTGCTCGATGTCCATCCTCCGTCGAATCTCATACCGGCTTTTCGCAACAGGCGTCCTCCTCGCGCCCGCCATCTCCCCGGCGCAGCCGTTCCTGGTGGAGAACATCAACCGCGATCAGGGCCCCGGGGTCGACTCCTCGCCGACGGGATTCGCGGCGCTGCCGGGAGCAGCGGTCTTCTTCGCCGATGACGGCGTGCACGGCGACGAGCCGTGGGTGACGGACGGTCAAGCCGGGGGCACGGCTCTGCTCGCCGACCTCGTGCCCGGCGCCGGCGGCTCCTGGGGGCGCCCGCTGGCGGTCGTCGGCGACCTCCTGTACTTCGCCGCCACCACCGACTGGGTGTCGGCGCCGAGCCTCTGGCGTACGGACGGCACCGCCGCCGGCACCGTGCGTCTGACCTACGGTCCGGAGGACCCAGGGCTCGGCACGGTGGGGGTCCTGGAGGAGCGTGGCCTGTTCTTCTTCAACGGCGGCGGTGACGAGCGTGGCGTGGGGCTATGGGTCAGCGACGGCACCCCGGAAGGGACCGGCCAGTTGGCGCAGGTCGTCCCGGGTCGCGGGCCCTCGGAGCCCCTGTTGGGACTCGCTTGCAACGGACGGCTCTACTTCGCGGGCCTGGACGAAGGCGGGCTGACGCCGTGGGTGAGCGACGGCACGGTGGCTGGGACCTCCCGCATCGGGGCGCTGACGCTGGTCTCCGGGGGCACCTGGCAAGCGCCCTCCGGGATTCTGGGAGCTCTGCCCGAGGGGGTCCTGACTTACGCCGAAGACGAGCAGGGCCGTGGGCTCTGGATCACCGACGGCACGACCGCGGGAACACGACCGCTCCTCCGGCTCGACGCGGGCGAGCACCTTCTGGGCGTGGCGATCCTCGGCCGTGCGGTACTCGGCATGACGCGGAATGCGGAGGGTGGGACGGTCCTCTGGCGCGCTGACGGTCTGAGCGCCGACACGCTGCTGCTCGCCTCCTTTCCCGCCTCCACCGATCCCGGCGGCAGAATGATCACCGTGGGCGATCGGGTGCTCTTCACGGCCGACGACGGCATTCACGGCCTAGAGCCGTGGGTAACGGACGGCACCGCCGAGGGCACATCTCTGCTGGGCGATTTCCTTCCCGGTCCGGGGACGTCCTATCCGTGGCTTGTGGGCACAACGCAATCCTTCGGCGCATCCTTCGCCGTCATGGAGGAGCCCAGCGACAGCTCGAGCTGGTACTGGCTCACCGACGGCACGGTGGAGGGCAGCCGCCGGCTCTTCGACGTCGGCAAGTACGGCAGAATGCGGATCATGGGCGAGATCGGAGGCCGGCTGATCGGGTGGGCCTGCCTAGGGAGGCCACCCTACTGCGAGCTGTTCAGCCTCGAGGGGCTCTTCGAACCCATCGCCTTCTTTGGCTACCGCAACATCTCGGGCCTGGGGGAGGCGGTGGTCGGCGACCGGATGATCTTCGCCGGCACCGACCCTGAGCACGGCGACGAGCCGTGGCTCACCGACGGCACCGAAGACGGCACCTCGCTGCTGATCGACATCGCCGTCCAGGGCGATGGTGACTCGCTACCGGCCGAGCTGACGCCGTTCGGCGGCAGGGTCCTCTTTACCGCCTCGGATGGCTCACGGCAAGCGCTCTGGGCCGCGGACCGGAGCGGTGCGCGGTGGCTGGCGGACGTCGCCGTGCCCACGAACCTCACGCGCGCAGGCCATCGGGCGTTCTTCCTCGTGAGGCATTGGAACTCCTGGGACCAATGGTGGACCGACCTGTGGACCACTCGCGGCACGACCGAGAGCACCCGCAAGGTCGGCCAGGTCGGCGGCGCCGCCTTGCTCCAGGCGCTCGGCGACTTGGTGATCGGCTTCGGCTCCACCGTCTGGCGATCGGACGGGACGCCCGAGGGCACCGAGCAGTTGGCCGATCTCAGCCCGCCGAGCTTCCTGGACGACGTCGCGACCGCGGTCCTCCGCGGGGAGGTCTTCTTCACCGCCCACATCGAGCAGGAGGGGAAAGAGGACTACGAGCTGTGGAAAACCGACGGCACCCGCGAGGGCACCGTCCGAGTCGCCGCCCCCGGCTGGCGCTCGCCCGGCCCGTGGAGGTTCCTCACCGGCGCCGGCCGCGTCTACTTCACCGCCGAGGACGACGCCCTCGGCAGCGAGCTCTGGGTGACCGACGGCACCGCCGCCGGCACCGTCCCGTTCGCGGACCTGCGGCCGGGGCCGGAGGGCTCCCGGCCGCTCGCGCTCGCTGTCCTCGGCCGCCGGGTGCTGGTCAGCACGCTGGACTTCCCGGGTGGTAGCAGGAGCCTGTGGGCGGCCGACGGCACTCCGTGGGGGATGGAGTACCTGGCGCCCATTGCCGACCAGCGCGAGATTCTGCCGGTCGGCGCGGTGCTCGGCGGCCGGTTCTTCTTCGCCGGTCCCAGGTGGGAGGGCTGTCATCTCTGGGCGACTGACGGCACGTCCGCCGGCACGGCTGTCACCGGACTGCTGCCGGAGCATCTCTGCGCGGAGGGTTTCTGGACCTCGGGCGACAAGCTGCTGATCCTGGCCAGCGAAGTCCCGAGGGGGTGTAGTGATTGCCCCGCCGGTGGCGACCTGGAGCTGTGGGTGAGCGACGCGACCCGGCCGGGCACCCGCCGGCTGGCCGCGGTCGGTCCCGGGGATCTTCTGTCCTCGTTCGAGCCGTTCGAGCTCGCCGTGGTGGGAGGGGTGGTCTACTTCACGGCCGAGACCCGGGAGACCGGGCGCGAGCTGTGGGCGGTGGATCTCGGCGTGCTTCCGGCTCCTCCCCCTCGGCCGCCGGCGTCGCCCGCCGACCTGGCCGTGGCGGCGACAGGGCCGGAGCAGATCGAGCTGAGCTGGCGTGACCGCTCCGCCGACGAGACCTCTTTCCTGCTCGAACGCCGCAGTCCGCCGTGCGGGGGTGCTTGCGCAGCCCTGAGGCTGCCGGCGGAGACCACCCGGGTCGCGCTCTCGCTGCCCCCCGGCGTCCCTTACGCCTTCCGCGTGCGAGCCGAGGGCGACGGCGGCCTCTCGGAGCCGAGCAACGAGGTGAGCGCGACGGCGGTCGGTGAGGCGCCGTTGGCGTGCGTTCCGTCCGCCGAGGTCGCGTGCCTCCACGGGGATCGCTTCGCGGCACGGGCGTTCTGGCTTCGCGGCGGGCTCTCCGGCAGCGGCCGCCAGCGGCTCTTCCCGGGCTCCGACCGCGCGGTTCTCTTCACTTTCTTCCACCCCGAGGCCGGCGACCTTGCGCTCAAGGTCCTCGACGGAGGCGCGGTCAACTCCCGGTTCTGGATCTTCGCCGGCCCGTCGACCGACGCCGAAGTCTGGGCCTCGGTGATCGACACCCGGGAAGGGCGGAGCTGGACCTTCCACAAGCCGCTCGCTGGCCGCTGCGGCGTCGCCGACCTGGGGGCCTTCCCGTTGGCCGGGACGGCGTCGGAGGAGCGAACGGGCGGGAGCGACGCGGTGACCGCAGTCGTAGGGCGGGCCGCGGGCGCCGGCGGTTGTGTACCAGCATCACCGGCGCTCTGCCTGCTCGGCGGGCGGATCCGTGCGGAAGTCGGCTGGACCGACCCCGCGACGGGGAACGACGCACCGGGCCGGGCGCTGCCGGTCACCGACCGGATGGGGGCCTTCTGGTTCTTCCATCCGGCCAATCCCGAGCTGGTGGTCAAGGTCGTCGACGGCAGGGCGTACGATGGCCGGCTCTGGGCCTTCGCGGCCCCCCTGACCGGCGTGGGCTATCGCCTTACACTCACCGACACGGCGACCGGCGCGGTCTGGTCGGCCGACCACCGGGCCGGCGACCTCTGCGCAGTCTGGGACCTCGGGGCCTTCTGAGCGCCCGCGGCTCACGGAGCGAGGGCCGCCGCAACCGGCGGTCCGGTGCGGGCCGGCCTCACCGCCCCGGCGGGCGGCGAGCTACCCGGCCGCCGCCTTCGCCTCGAGCTCCGACGTGCAGTGTCCGCAGCGCGTCGCCTGGTAGGGGACGACCATCAGGCAGTACGGGCACTTCTTGTCCGAGGGCTCGCCGGGCTGCTCCGGCGCGCCGCCCTCGAGCTTGTCCTGCATCCGGGTGACCATGCGGACGATGACGAACATCGCGAGCGCGACGAGCAGGAAGGCGATGACGTTGTTGACGAAGAGGCCGTAGTTGACGGTCACCGCGCCCGCGGCCTGGGCGTCGGCGAGGGTGGCGTAGGGCGGCGGCGCCGTCGCGCCCGCGCGCAGCAGCCAGAACAGGTCGGAGAAGTCGGCGCGCCCGAGCAGCAGGCCGATCGGCGGCATCACGACGTCTTTGACGATCGACTGCGCGATGGTCGCGAACGCGGCGCCGACCGTGAAGCCGATCGCCATGTCGATCAGGTTGCCGCGGAGCGCGAACTTCCTGAAGTCGTGGATCATGCCCATGGCGATCCTCCGGTCGCGCGCTCAGCGCAGGACGCTCTTGCCCTCGCCGTCGAACGCCGAGAGCGCATCGACCGGGCAGATCCCGCAGGCCTCGATCAGGCGCTCGCGCTCGACGTCGGGGGCGCCGGCGCAGAAGCTGACCACCATCGTCGAGTCGAGCTCGAAGACCTCCGGCGCCACGGTGACGCAGCTCCCGGAGCCGATGCAGGTGCGGCGGTCGATGCGGATGGTCAGGCCGCTCACGCGGCGCTCCACGAAGTCCTCGTCCATCGCGGCCTCCGTCGCGGTCGTAGTCGGGGTCGTAGTCAGTCGGCGTGCTCGTCGCGCAGCTTGGACAGGGCGTGGGCGAGCGCGCCCATCCCCTTGCCCGCAGCCTCCTGCTGGCGCTTGCGGTAGGCCTGGTAGTCGGCGCGCGAGCCCTCGACCTTCGATCCTTCGCGGGCGAGCGAGATGCGCTTGCGCCGCTTGTCGATCGCGGTCACCAGGACCGCCACCTTCTGCCCGGGCGAGTAGAGGCGCGCCGGGTTGGTGCCCTTGGGCACCGCCATCTCGGAGGTCGGCAAGAGGCCGGTCAGGCCGGGCTCGAGGTTGATGAAGACGCCGAACTGCGCCGCCGACTCGACCGTGCCCTGGACCACGACGCCCTCGGGGAAGCGCTCCTCGATTCCCTTCCAGGGGTCGCCCGTGGCGATCTCGCGCAGCGAGAGCGAGACCCGCCGGCGCTTGCCGTCGGCCTCCTGCACCCAGCCGCTGACCGTCTCGCCGACCGCCAGCGAGGGGTCGTCCGGCGAGACGCCGGGCGGCAGGCGCGAGACGTGGATCAGGCCGTCGATCTCGGGCTCGAGCTCGACGAACAGGCCGAACTCGGTCTTGCGCGCGATCTTGCCGGTGAATGGCGAGCCCGCCGGGTAGCGCGCGGCGACGCCGCGCCAGGGATCGGGCTCGAGCGCCTTCATCGACAGCGAGATCCGCTCGCCGTCCTGCTCGATCTTGAGCAGTTTGACCTCGACCTCCTGGCCGATCGCGACCGCGTTCTTGGGATGGCCGACGCGGCGGCGCGACAGCTCGGAGATGTGCACCAGCCCTTCCAGGCCGCCGAGGTCGACGAAGGCTCCGAAGTCGGTGAGCGACGACACCGTGCCCTTGAGCACGGCGCCGGGCTTCAGCTCGGCGAGCCGCTGCTCGCGCTCCTCCTTGAGCACCGCCTCGCGCGACAGCACCACCCGCCGGCCGCGCCGCTGGACCTTGATCACCTTGAACGCGAGCGTGCGGTCGACGTAGGTCTCGGGCGCGCGCGGGCGGCCGAGCTCCATCTCGGAGTTGGGGCAGAACGCGGTGACGCGGCCGTCCTCGAGCGCGACGTGGAAGCCGCCCTTGTTCCAGCCGATCACCTTGCCCTCGATCCGCAGCCCCGCCTCCTTGGCCGCGCGCAGCGCCTTGACCTCCTCGGACTCCTCGACGGGCTCGGCGGGGGCGGCGAACGCTTCGGCGGCGGGCGCTTCGGCGGCGGGCGCTTCGGCGGCGGCGGGCGCCTCCGCGGCGGCGGCTTCGGCGGCGGGCGGGGCG